>JBFRWR010000781.1:0-7578 GCA_051439685.1 Trichodesmium sp. | reverse complement strand
CAAAAATTTGTAATACTTCAAATAATTGAAATCTAGTATATATATATAGCAATTCCCAAAAAGAGTGAGGTACAAAATTCCTTGGTTTTAGGGAGTAGGGAGTAGGGAGTAGGGAGTAGGGAAGATGGGGAAATGGGGAGTAGGGTAGGAGAAAAACAACTGTACCTCAGAAAGAGTGAGAAACACTATATAAGAATAAATTACGTCAATCCCATAAAAATGGCTATAGCTATTGTTCAATAATGGATAATTGATAATTACCTCTTCCTTTTAGGAAGAGGATTGAATAAAAGGAAAATTTTTTCTCTCTTTCGGTAATTAAGGATTTATACTTTTTGAGGTAAAAGCTTTTACCTGTCTATAGCAATCCTCCGCATATTCGTGGCAAAAATCTTAGTGCTTTTTAGAGAACAGCTCATCTGGCAACAGGTAGGAGTTTCAACTTTTTTATTTACTTTTTTAATTACCTGCAACCTATTTAGGATTCCTATATATTTAAGTCTATTTTCGGGAACTATATTTATTTGTCTAAGTGCCAATAGTACCACAAATAGTTTTACACTAATCCTGTGAAATAATAGCCTGAAAACCTTGTAAGTAATAGTTTTCAGACTAAATAATCTTATTTTTAAATGTTAAATGTTAACTTTTGACTTTTGACTTACTAAATTGCTTCTTGCATAGTGGAGGGAAAGAGTACATTATATACATTTAACATCAGGCAACTTTGCTTGAGTGTGGTGTAGAGGAGAAAAACGGAAATAAGTAGGACTTATGAAAGGTGTTGTCCGCAAAACTAGCAGGGTTAGCCAAATACTAACCGTGGTAAATACTCATTGGTTAGTTAATCTAAACCTACTATTCACATTAGTACGAAGAGATTTAGAAGCTAGATATAAAGGCTCAATTCTTGGCAATTTATGGCCACTACTCAATCAGCTATCCCAACTTTTAATTTATACCTACGTCTTCTCAATTATTCTTAAAGTAAAGCTTGACTTAGAAGGATTAGCAGAAGATAGTAAACTGACCTTTGGATTATGGTTATTTGCTGGATTAATACCTTGGTTAGCTTTTACTAATGGATTAACTCAAGCTTCCGGAGCCGTCATTAGACAACCCAATTTAGTTAAAAAAGTAGTATTTCCCCTAAGTTTATTACCCTTAGTTCCTATTCTTTCCACATTTATAGAAAGCACATTTGGATTAATAGCTTTAACAGTAGCAGTATGTATATCATCTGGGGTAATACATCAAACATTATGGCTATTACCTATAGTCTTTTTACCGCAACTTTTATTAACAGCAGGTTTAGGATATTTTACTGCAGGATTAACCGTATTTTTGCGAGATATTCCCCAAACTTTAGGAGTAATTCTTAATCTTTGGTTTTACGTTACACCAATAGTATATCCAGCATCAGTAATTCCTGAAAATTGGCGAATTTGGGTATTTTGGTGTAACCCTTTAACAGCGATCGCTGAAATATATCGTGACCTAGTATTAGTAGGAGAAATTAAACACTGGGGAGAGTTAGGAATTGCTTCTTTAATGTCTATAGTAATATTTTATTTTGGGTTTTGGGTATACCAAAAATTACGTCCTGCTTTTGCCGATGTTTTGTAAATAGAAATACTAATATATCTAAAAGATTGAATGTATCAGGAAAGATAAAAATGAGATAGGGAGTAGGGAGTAGGGACGAAGAAATCAACACAAATATTTCTCACTGCTAAATCTAGGAATATATTTTACCTAATATCTATCTACCTCGTGGATTTCAATTCTGGGAAATATTACTAATTTGGGATTTTAGTCACTATTCGTTTTCTTAATACTTATTTGACAAACAGTCTCTAATATTTTTCTGATTATTTTCTAATTATTCTAATTATCATTTTTCCTCAATATTAATTTTTTTGCCGAAAATATATAATGTCTGAAACTATAATTTCATTACAGAATATTTCCAAATGTTTTAAACGATATCGACACCCCGTAGACCGTTTAAAAGAAATATTATTACCAGGAAAAAGTCGTGCTGATGAATTCTGGGCAGTGCAAAATATAAATATAGAAATAGAAAGAGGACATACTTTAGGAATTGTTGGGCGAAATGGTTCAGGAAAAAGTACCTTATTACAAATAATTGTTGGTACTCTGACACCAACAATAGGAAGAGTTAAAGTTAAAGGCAGAATTTCTGCACTTCTAGAACTTGGCAGTGGATTTAATCCAGAATTTACAGGTAGACAAAATGTCTTTTTTAATGGTCAATTATTAGGATTAAAACCATCAGAAATAGAAGCAAAATTTGACCAAATTGCTAGTTTTGCCGATATTGGAGATTTTATTGACCAACCTGTAAAAACTTATTCTAGTGGAATGTTTATTAGGTTAGGATTTGCTGTAGCTACAAGTGTAGACCCAGATATTTTAGTAGTTGATGAAGCACTTTCAGTAGGAGATGAAGCATTTCAAAGAAAATGTTTTGCTCGTATTCAAGACATTCAAGAAAGAGGAGGAACAATTTTATTTGTTTCTCATGCTGCTTCGACAGTTGTACAGCTTTGTGATTCAGCAATTTTGATGGATCATGGCGAAATGTTGCTTTATCATACCCCTAAATATGTAGTTTCTAAATATCAAAAATTAATCTATGCTTTTCCTGATAAAATCCCAGAAATAAGAGAAGAAATTAGGCAAATTCCTAATTTAACTATTCAGGATTTTTTTGATGATGAGGAGGAAGATGAATCAACTTATCAATCTCAAAAAAATAATCAAAATATAGATAAAGATTCTATTGCTAAATCAACAGAATATGAAGAAATTTATGACCCAGAAATGATACCTTCAAATACAATACATTATCCAGATAAAGGAGCAGAAATTATTGACCCTCATATTATTACTTTAGATGGCAAAAGAGTAAATCATTTAATTAATCGCCGGGAATATTATTATACATACAAAGTAAAATTTATTAATTCCACATCGAAAGTTAGGTTTGGAATGTTAATCAAAACTCTTAGTGGTTTTGAGTTAGGAGGAGCATCTTTGCATGGTTATACTAAATCAGTAGAATATATAGCAGCTCAACAAAAAGTTATAGTTAAATTTAAGTTCAAATGTTTATTAAATCCTGGTGTATATTTTTTAAATGCAGGAGTTGTTGGTATGGCAGAAGATCATCTCACATATTTATCCCGTTGCATTGATGTTGCTATGTTTAGAGTTCAACACTGTAGTGATTCATGTGGCACTGGTGTCGTTGACTTTTTAATAGAACCTAGTTTAAATATTAAAAATAATTCTCTGAATAAACAGGTAAAAATTGAATATATTGAGCAGTAAATCAGCAGGTTTATTTAGGGTTTGCTGAAAAATTCTTTTTTCAGGAGTAGGGGAGTAATTTTTTTCCTCAACTCTTGCCCAAAATGCTAACTTTGCGAGCATAAAGAGCTGAAAAGTAGGTAGTTTTTTTCAGACATAAAAGGATAAAAATTTTATCTGTAAATGCTTTGATATTTAATCAGCAACACCTATTTAGGTTAGTAGGCAATATTTTATAATTTGAGTGAATCAGGAACAGGAACAAATCATATTTTCATATCTGATTCCTCAATCGTTATATTTTTAATTATTGTTATTTGTTATATAGGATTTTTGAAGAAGATGTAAATCTGGATTGAGTTGTTTATTATAAAAAATATTGTCTTGATTACCCACTAATCCTTGTGAAAATCTAGTATTTAATTATGTTTACCCTGCTTCACTATTCCCTGTTCTCTGTTCCCTTCTTAATAGAACTCAGTTGTCGCATTTCAAATGAAAACTCTATAGATAAATACCAATAAATTAATCAATTGTATAATTATTTCCAACATCATATTAAATTGGTATTAAAGATTGAATGTATCAGGAAATAGAACAAGGGAAAAGGGAACACTTAACTGGGAACAGGTCATTTCAGTTATCAGTTATCAGTTATCAGTACCTCTAGCTGTTTGCGCAGTATGACCTAGGAAAGCAAGAGGCTTCATATCAGGAATAGCCTCTTTTTTTATCCCTTTAAAAAGGGAGGCTTTAGACCAGATTTTTTTGGTAATAAGAAAGAAGAAATCAAGATAACTATTTTTCACTGAAAAATCTAGGCAATATATGTACCTTTCCACCTCTGATATTTACCATATTTTAAGCTTTTGAAGTCTTACCTGTTTTAGATTTTAGTAACTCTAAGCTCTCTTAATACTTGTTTTACAAACAGTCTCTTACTGAACGACCTTTAAGTTAGAATACATTTACAGAAAGCGACAGTTATGTAAATATCAAAATTTTTGTCAATTCCCAGAACTACTTTTCCAGTAAATATGTAATATCTAAATTTTCAGTTCTAGTGTATGATATTTGACAAATGTAATGTAAAATAATACTAATTTCCTCAAGTTGATTATTGATAAATATTATTCAGCCTAATATAATTTCACTATATCTTGAAAATTTGCCATAACAAAATAAGATAATATAAAGAAGTTCAAATATAATCATATGAATGCTGAAAAAAACGAAATAAATTATAAGTTAATTACAGATAAATTTATTCAAGACCAAACTAGAAACCCTGAAATCATAAATTCAAAAATTCATCCACAAGATGAAATGTATCTATATGCTTTGCAAAATGTAGAACGGAAAAAAGAAGAAGCATTACTACGATATTTCTCCAACGGTAAAAGAATTTTTGATGCAGTCAAACAAATTGTAGAATGGTATTTTGAAAGTTGGCAAAATGTCTCTTCTTTTCTAGACTTTGCTAGTGGTTATGGGCGTTTTAGTAGATTTTTAATTGAAGAAATTCCAGTTAATAAAGTTTGGGTTTCTGATATTTATGCTCAAGCAGTTGAATTTCAAAAACAAGAATTTGGATATCAAGGGATAGTTTCTACTAATAATCCAGAAAATTATCAAGTAAATAAAAAGTTTGACTGTATTTTTGCCTGTTCTTTTTTTAGTCATATTCCCCAAAAAACTTTTGCTAGTTGGTTAGAAAAGTTATATAGTTTATTGACAGAAAAAGGCATATTAATTTTTAGTACCCACGATCTATCTTTAATGACAGTAGAGGTAGAAAAAGATGGAGAAGAAATTTACTTTACTCCAGAAAGTGAAAGCCTTTATCTAAATACAGAAGATTATGGAGTTACCTATGTAGGAGAAAAATGGGTAGGTAAAGTTATTGAGCAAGTAACTCAGGGAAAAGTCAAATGGAATCGTATTAAAAAAGGTCTTTGTGGATACCATGACTTATATATTTTGTGGAATAATCAAGAAATAGAAAAACAGACAAAAGAAGTTGAACGACAAATAGTGCAGGGGAAAGAAGTAAGAGAAAAAAAGGAAATAATTGGGGAACAAAGAGATGAATTATTAAACTTTTCTTGTCATCCTGATGGTGGTTGTCAACTAATAAAAATAACATCTACAAGAGACATTTATATAGAAGGATGGGCAGCAGATATTAATCCTCAAGAAAAGGTAGAAAAAATAGAAGTTTTAATCAGGGAAAAAGAAATAGTAAGTTGTTTGCCAAAGTATGATAGTCAAACTCATAAATATGACTGGTCATGTACTCTTAATACGGAAATTTTATCTACAGATGATATTATCTTAGTTAAAATAATTAATAACTTTAATTTAGAACGAGTAGTTAAGATTTTTGCAGTTAAATCCATACTATTATTCCCACCTAAACATCTATTACTAAGAATAAGTGGAAACCCTAGCCCCAAAGCTTTTATTAATTCGTTTGATGATCTGAGATATACAGTAAAAAATTATTTACAAACAGCAGAATTAAATTTTAATCAATTTGAGAATATACTAGATTTTGGCTGTGGAGTAGGTCGTTATTTGATGGCATTTGAACCCGAACTTTTACCCCATCAAAAATTATTTGGTTGTGACGTTTTTGCCGAATGTGCTGAATGGTGTCAAGAAAATATTGAATTTGCCACAGTTAAAAATAACAATATTCAGCCACCATTACCTTTTGAAAATAATCAGTTTGACCTAATTAATGCTATCTCAGTATTTACTCATTTAAGTTTAGATTTACAACATCTTTGGGCGTGGGATATTTATCGAGTTTTACGCCCTGGTGGCATCTTATTTATGACACTTCACGGACCTCAATTTTTCCCCATAATTTATGATATTTTTCGTAGTGGAAATGCTCATCAAGCGGAAATGTATAGTATTGGTGAAGAGGGATTATTTTTGTATTTAGACCATCAAGGAGAAGTAGATGGTCAAGGTCAACATACTATTGCTGCAGTTCATACACCTGCTGCTTATCAGGAAATATTTTCTATGTTTAAACACATTAAAAGATTTCCGCAAAGTAATTTGGCAAATGGGCAAGATTTATATATTTTACAAAAGCCAATTTCTGGAAGTTTGGTTGCTCAACCTTTAAGTATAAAGTCAAAATTCAAAAGTCAAAATTCAAAAGTTAGAAATCAAACGTTAGAAGTTGAGAATTTGGGCAAGGAAGAGGAAGTGGCAAATACAAAAGAAGAAATAATCGGAAATATTGACTCAGAAGTAGCAACTCAGAAGTTAGAAGTTGAGAATTTTGGCAAGGAGGAAGATTTGGGAAATGTCAAAGAAGAAATAATCGGAAATATTGACTCAGAAGTAGCAACTCAGAAGTTAGAAGTTAATAATTTTGCCAAGGAAGAAGAAGTGGGAAATGTCAAAGAAGAAATAATCGGAAATATTGACTCAGAAGTAAGAACTAAGAAGTTAGAAGTTAAGAATTTTGCCAAGGAAGTCGTAACTAAGAAGTTAGAAGTTAAGAATTTTGCCAAGGAGGAAGATTTGGGAAATACAAAAGAAGAAATAATTGGAAATATTGACTCACAAGTCGCAACTAAGAAGTTAGAAGTTGAGAATTTGGGCAAGGAAGAGGAAGTGGCAAATACAAAAGAAGAAATAATCTGGAATATTGACTCAGAAGTAGCAACTCAGAAGTTAGAAGTTGAGAATTTGGGCAAGGAGGAAAATTTGGGAAATGTCAAAGAAGAAATAATCGGAAATATTGACTCACAAGTCGCAACTAAGAAGTTAGAAGTTAAGAATTTTGCCAAGGAGGAAGATTTGGGAAATACAAAAGAAGAAATAATTGGAAATATTGACTCACAAGTCGCAACTAAGAAGTTAGAAGTTGAGAATTTTGACAAGGAACAGGAAGTGGGAAATGTCAAAGAAGAAATAATCGGAAAAAATATAGAAGTAGAAAAAATTCCTATATCTGAGAAGAAAGAAGGTGAAAAATTGTCGGATAAAATATTGTCTGATAGTCAAACAAAGGAACGAGTAACAACAAAAGTTGAGGAACTACTTTTATCTAATGATGGAAAAACTGAAAATTTGTCGGATAAAATATTGTCTGAGACTCAGAGAAATATCAACTCAGAAGTCAGAAGTCAGAAGTTAGAAATTAATAATTTTGGCAAGAAGGGAGAAGTTGGAAATACAAAGGAAAAAATCCTTATATCCGATCGTGGAGAAACT
>JBFRWR010000780.1:0-11177 GCA_051439685.1 Trichodesmium sp. | reverse complement strand
ATATTAGGTAGAACTTAGGTAGCGATCGCTCTGATGTTTATCAGAAATTATCGGGACTAAAGACAATACGGAAACCAAAGTAGTTGTAACGGAAGACCCGCCCAAAGTAACTAACACGAATAGCAGAACGGCAGAACTCAGGATTATCGTACCAAGAACCACCCCGCAGTGGAGAACTATCTATGTCCCTATCCTGCCAAGGACTACCATCATTAGGCGCACCCTCATAATTATCATGCCAAATATCCAAACACCATTCCCAGACATTACCGTGCATATCATATAAACCAAAAGCATTGGGAGGAAAGCTACCTACATTTGTTGTTTGTTGTTGATATTTACCTTTAGGAGCATCCCTATAAGTAGAGTTGCCGTTATAGTTAGCTAACTCAGACGTTATAGTTTCTCCAAAATAAAATGGTGTGGAAGTTCTAGCTCGACAAGCATATTCCCATTGACTCTCACTGGGCAAACTGTAAATTTTTCTTGTTTTCTCGGATAGCTGTTCACAAAATTCTGTGGCATTGTACCATGTCACAGTTTCTACAGGGCGATTTCTTCCTTTAAAATAAGAGGGATTTTTATCCATAATGACTTGATATTGTTCTTGAGTAATAGGATATTTGCTCATATAAAAAGGTTGGATATTAACTTGATGTTGAGGACTTTCTGTATTAAATCTTCGTTCTTCATTTTCTGGGGAACCCATAATAAAACTTCCTCCAGGAATATAAACCATTTCTAATTTAATACCATTACCTAAATCTTCTATTTTTTGTCTGGCATTATCGGGGGTGCGGTTAATTATTTTGCCAAAATTATTGACAGTCACTACTTCAAAAGTAAATCTTTCTCCTATTTCTGATTCTGCTATTAATTCGGTAAATTTTTGTGGTGGAGAAGTTTCATTAATAACAGGTGGTACTGTTAATTTTTGAGATATTTGTGGTGGAGGGGTAAACTTTTTTTCCGTTGAATAAGTTTGGTTAATAACTGACGATATTTCCCCAGGATTTTGAAACTTTTTCTGAAAATTAGGCAACAAGAGAACGCGAAAACCTAAGTTAATGATACAGTTATCAAAATAGTTGTTAAAACGGAAAGCACTTCGGCAATGATTAGGATTATTGTTCCAACTACCACCACGGATAATTCTTTGATTAATACTTTCTCCTCTTTCCCAAACATTTCCGTCATTTGGAGCGCCATTATAATTATCGTGCCAAATATCTAGACACCATTCCCAGACATTACCGTGCATATCATATAAACCAAAAGTATTAGGAGGAAAAATTCCGACTTCGGTTGTTTCTTGTCGATAGTTACCTTTAGGAGCTTTGCCATAAATATAGTTGCCATTGTAGTTAGCTAACTCAGACGTTATAGTTTCTCCAAAATAAAAAGGAGTAGTTGTACCTGCCCGACAAGCATATTCCCACTGACTCTCACTGGGCAGTCTATAAATTTTTCCAGTTTTCTCAGAGAGTCTTTGACAAAATTCTGTTGCGTTATGCCATGTCACATTTTCTACTGGGAAGTCTCCTCCTTTAAAGTTAGAAGGATTTTCTCCCATAATGGTTTGGTATTGGTTTTGAGTAATAGGATATTTACTCATATAAAAAGGTTGAATAGTAACCTGATGTGGCGGACTTTCTATATCGTATTTTCGTGGTTTATCTTCTGGGGAACCCATAATAAAATTTCCTCCAGGAATATAAACCATTTCTAATTTAATACCATTATCTAAATCTTCTATTTTTTGTCTGGCACTATTGGTAGTATGACTGATTATTTTGCCAAAATTATTAATAGTCACTACGTCAAAAGTAAATATTTCTCCTATTTCTGATTCTGGTATTGATGTGAGAAATGTTGGTGGTGGAAAAGTTTGATTAATAACTGATGGTTCTATTAATTTTTCAGTTTGTGGTGGAGGAGTAAATGGTTTTTCTGTTGGATCAATCTGGTTAATCAGCGACAATATTTCTCCAGGATTTTGAAATCTTTTCTTAGTCGCCCTAATAATCATTTTATCCAATAAATTTCCTACTTCATCACTCACCTTCGACTTTAAATAATCTCGCCATATCCACTTATCTTCACCCACATCAAATAACTTAAAAGGTTCGATTTTAGTTAATAAATGAATACAAGTTACGCCCAAACTATAAATATCACTAGAAAAGGTTGCTTTTCCTATTGCTTGTTCTGGAGGAGCATATCCTTCAGAACCAATAATAGTTCCCGTCACAGCTAAAGTTGTCTTTGTCACAAATTTCGCTATGCCAAAATCTACTAAAACTAATTCGTTATTTCTTCTTCTCCTAATAATATTCTCTGGTTTTATATCCCGATGAATCACCTGTCGAGAATGAATAAATTCCAACACAGGTAATAAACTTTTTAATAACTCCAAAATTTTCCTTTCATCAAAAGCTCCTGAGTTATTTAATTCCTGTTGTAAAGTTTGCCCATCAATAAATTATTGTACTAAATATTGTCGATTATCTTGACTAAAGTATGCTAAAAGTTCGGGAATTTGTGGATGTCTACCTAAAGTATCTAAACGTTCAGCTTCTTGAGCAAATAATAGAGCAGCTTTTGATAAATTTTCTGTTCCTTGTGCTTGAGGTAAAAATTGTTTAATTACACAAAAAGGCTTTGAGGGTTTAAATTCATCCACAGCTTGAAAAGTTCGACCAAAACCACCCCGTCCAATAATTTTTGAGGCACGATAACGTTCGACTAAGACTAATTTTTCATCGCAACTTTGACAAAATTTGGTTTCTGGTGGATTAGATTCTAAACAATCAGGATTTAGGCATTGAGTCATTTTATTTATAGTGCTAGGGAATAGGGAATAGGGAATAATAAACTCTCAAAAGCTTTCAGAATTTAGAAATACAAGGATAAGTCAATAAAGAAAAATTGTTTCCCAAAAATAAATCAATAAAGAAAAAAAATTATGATTCTTTTGATCTTAGTTTGATAATGTTTGATTTGTCAGATCAGAGAATTTTTACAAAAGTTTTTGATAGCTTTCACTTTGGCGAATATCATCCAATAGTGATTCAGGTTCAATAGTTAAATCTGGGCAAAATTCTAGTTCTATTTCAATATTAGCTTTCGGATACTGAAAAGCATTATGATTATACCTATATCCTTTATACTCTTCTGGCAAAAAATCAACATAATTTTTGACTCTTAATCTGCCTTTGCGCCAACCACTATCACCAATTTTTAAAAGTTTGCATTCTATTTCTTCACTCATAGATTCCCATTTACTGCTATTTAAGTTAATGAACACTTTATTTTCAAGATATAATCCTCTATCGAGGTGTTCAAAAATAACCATTGATTTATTCTGGTTTAAATAAATTTTTCTTCTGAGTTGTTCAGCACATAATTCCTTAAACCTCTCAACTGTAAATGTGTCTTTCTCAAATAACAAAACATCATCATCACTTTTAAGTAATTCAAAATTATCACTCATATTAACCAACTCATATAAACAAACAACTATTATATATAGTAATCCTAAATAACTTGTGAAAACAACTGTATAAGTTTGGTTTCCCAATCCCATTTTTGCTTGGGTTTGAAGACCAAACCCCTACGATAATATTACAAACTATTGAAAATTGCTAAATATTAACTTAACTATCTATCCTTATTTTTAGCCATACTTTTATACTTTATTTTAAATTTACCATTCTCTCCTTAGATAACTAAATATTTATTCCTACTTCAATAAAATTCCCAACAGTGAGATAATACAAAACACAGTAAAAATAATAATTTAAACATCACAAAAAACATGAAAATATTAATAGTAGGTAACGGCGGTAGAGAACACGCGATCGCCTGGAAATTATCCCAATCTTCCCAAGTTCAACAAATATTTTGTACCCCTGGTAATGGTGGTACAGCTACTCAGGCCAAATGTCAAAATCTACCCATCTCGGTTACAGACTTCCCGGCCCTCAAACAGTTAATTGCCGATGAAAATATCTCTCTTGTGGTTGTTGGGCCTGAAGTTCCCCTAGCTCTAGGTATCACGGACTACCTACAACAACCCAACCTCAAAATATTTGGACCTACCAAAGCAGGTGCCATTCTCGAAGCTAGCAAATCCTGGGCTAAAGATTTCATGGCCGAAGCAAATATTCCCACAGCTAAATCAGCCACTTTTACCAGTGTTGAAGCAGCAAAAGAATACATTACAGAAACTCCTATAGTTATTAAAGCTGATGGTCTAGCTGCGGGAAAAGGTGTGATAGTAGCCACTACAATTCAAATGGCTTATAGTGCCATAGATGCTATTTTTCAGGGAGAGTTTGACCAAAATAACCAATGTGTGGTAGTAGAAGAGTTCCTTACAGGTCAAGAAGTATCAGTTCTTGCCCTCACAGATGGTCTGACTATTCGTCCTCTATTACCAGCTCAAGACCATAAACAAGTAGGGGAAGGAGACACTGGACCTAATACTGGAGGTATGGGGGCTTATACCCCAACTCCTATTATTACGCCAGAACTTATGGCCTCCATTCAACAAAAAGTCCTGGAACCAACTTTGACTAATTTACAGAAACGTGGTATAGATTATCGAGGTGTGGTTTATGCAGGATTAATGATTAGTCCTACAGGAGAGCCAAAAGTATTAGAATTTAACTGTAGATTCGGCGACCCAGAAACTCAACCTATTCTCTCTATGTTGGAAACTCCACTGGAGGAATTATTATTGGCTTGTTGTGAACAACGTTTGGCTGAGTTGCCCCCTATTAGTTGGAAACCAGGTGTGGGAATATGTGTAGTTTTAGCTTCTGGCGGTTATCCAGGAACTTATGAGAAAGGTAAAGTAATTTCTGGTATAGAAAAAGCTGAGGCTACTGGAGCAAGTATCTTTCATGCAGGAACTAAGTTAGAGAGAGAAAATTTAATCACTGATGGGGGTCGTGTTTTAGGAGTCACAGCAGTAGGGACTGATTTTACTGAGGCGAAGGCCAAAGCTTATGCTGCTGTAGATTCTATTCAATTTGAAGAAATGTACTGACGCCGAGATATTGGTAGTCGGGTTTTTATGAATAATGGAGAATGGATAATTGATAATGGATAATTAATAATGGATAATTGATAATTGATAATGAACTAGACAGTGGAAAGTTATGGGAATAACTATTGCTAGTTAAGGCTTTCAGCTATCTAAAGGTTAGAAACTTTCCATTAAGAACTGTAAGTGCTGTAAGCCCTTTCCAGTAATACTTTCAGTTTTGAACGGCAATCATTATTTGGGAGAACTTTGTACTCTCGACTAATTAAAACAATCTCTAATTATCAATTATTAATTGAGGCTGGCTGATTAAATATAAAAGCATTGACAAATAAAGGTTTGAGCAATTTTAGGTCATTAAAAAGTGCCAGCTTTTCAGTTGATAGAGCTGAAAAAATGAGCATTTTGAGGTAAAAATAGCAGAAAAATCACTGTTACTATTCTTGAGACTACCTTCTCTGTAACTCCTATTTCTCCTGTACGGAGGATTCAGATTTGCGGAGCTTTCCGTAGGAAATCCCTCCTACGACTTGGTATGGACCTTGCATACAACGTCCCCACCCTAACTAAACAAAAGGGGTTGCAAATTAAAGAATGATAATAGGTTTTAAACTGTACAGATATGAAGAAAAGAATTATCTAAAAATATCTAATTTCAGACTTTATCATTCCTGATTGTGCAATGCCAAACAAAAAGACTTTTTCAGCAAACCCTAATTATCAATTATCAATTATCAATTATCAATTATTAATTATAAAATGCTTCCCCTCCTCAAAAAAATCGGAGAAATTATTGCTAACTGGTGGTCTGAGTTTACCCTCCAGACTAAACTCATGGCAGTTGTAACTCTAATGGTATCTTTGCTAATGAGTAGCTTCAGTTTCTGGGCGGTAAATACTATTCAAAATGATGCCCGGATCAACGATACTCGTTATGGCCGAGACTTGGGTTTATTATTAGCAGCTAATGTCTCTCCTCTTATTGCCAAAGGCGATCGTAATGAAGTAGCCCGTTTCTCTAAACTTTTCTACAATAGTACATCCAGTGTACGTTATATGCTCTACGCTGATGAAGCAGGCAAAATTTTTTTAGGTCTTCCATTTTCAGAATCAGAAGTCCAAACATCCCTAACTCTACGTCGGCGGATACAACTACCAGAAGATTTTATGGCCAATGTAGTAGCAGGAAATTCTTCTGCTCTACCTATGGTACGACAACATTTAACTCCTAATGGGGAATTAACAGATGTTTTTATTCCTCTAATTCACGAGAATAAATATTTAGGAGTTTTAGCAATTGGAATTAATCCTAATCCTACAGTTGTTGTTAGTTCAAATTTGACTAGAGATGTGACTTTAGCAGTATTTGTTTCTATCTGGGCAATGGTAATTTTAGGGGCAGTTTTTAATGCTTTGATTATTACTAAACCGATTAAGAAATTATCAGAAGGAGTGAGAAATATTGCTCAGGGAAATTTTAAGCAAAGGATAGATTTACCCAACGGAGGAGAGTTAGGGGAACTAATTTTGAGCTTTAATGAAATGGCAGAGCAGTTAGAAAATTATAAGAAGCAAAATATTGAAGAATTAACAGCAGAAAAAGCTAAATTAGAAACCTTAGTTTCGACAATTGCGGATGGTGCTTTATTGTTGGATGCGAATTTACAACTTATTTTAGTTAATCCTACTGCTAGACGTATTTTTAGTTGGGAAGAAAAAAATGTTTTTGGTGGGAAAGTAACAGATTATTTACCTGTACCTGTACAAATGGAATTAAATAGACCACTCTATCAAATAGCAGCAGGTGAAATAGAAGGTGGTGAATATCGTTGTAGTTTAGATGAACCAAATAAACGGACAATTAGAATTTTATTAACAACTGTTTTCTTGCACAAAGGAGCTGGAAAAGAATCTCTTTGTCAAAGTTGTATTTATGACGCATATGATAGTTGTAATGTATCAGAAAGACCATTAGTTAATGAATGTACACTTTATGAAAATCAATTAGAAATAAATTCTATTTCTCCATACCGAAATAGTCTTAAAGGAATTGCGATGACTGTGCAAGATATTACTAGGGAAGTGGAATTAAATGAGGCGAAAAGTCAGTTTATTAGTAATGTATCTCACGAGTTAAGAACTCCTCTTTTTAATATTAAATCTTTCATTGAAACTTTACATGAATATGGGGAAGATTTGAGTGAAATAGAAAGACGAGAATTTCTGGAAACTGCTAATCACGAAACAGATCGTTTAACTCGTTTAGTTAATGATGTTTTAGATTTAAGTCGTCTCGAATCTTGTCATATTTATCATCTAGATGCTGTTGATATTGCTCAACCGATAGAACAAACTTTAAGAACTTATCAACTTAATGCTAAGGATAAACAAATCGAATTAAATTATGAGATAGAACCTAATTTACCATCTGTGGTTGGTCATTATGATTTGTTATTACAAGTATTTGCTAATTTAGTTGGCAATGCTATGAAATTTACTGAAGCGGGAGGTCGAATTGTAATTCGCGCCTATACTTTAGAACCTGACTTGGAAAATAGTAATATTGAAGCTAAACAAATTGAACAAGGAGGATGGATAATTTCTCCACCCCCACCTAGACCAATAGAATTAGATTTACCTTCTGAAAAAACTTATCGTAAGTTAGTCAGAATTGAAATTTCTGACACGGGAAGTGGTATTGAACCTGAAGACCAAGAGGCTATTTTTGAAAGATTTTTCCGAGTAGAAAATCGGGTTCATACTTTGGAAGGAACAGGTTTAGGTTTGTCTATTGTCAGGAATATTATTGATAAGCATCATAGCAAGGTTAATTTAGTAAGTGAACTTGGTATTGGTACAACTTTTTGGTTCGATTTGGAAGTATTTGAACAGAAGTCAGAACCTGTAGAGAACTAATTAGGGTTTCTGCTCAAAAGTCTTTTTTCAGGAGTAGGGGAGTGGGGGAGTAGGGGAGTGATTTTTTGCCAAACTATGCGCCAAAAATGCTAATTTTTTGAGCATGAAGAACTGAACACCAGGTACTTTTTCAAGATATAAAAAACCTCAAAAGTTTATCTGTAAATGCTTTGATATTTCATCAGGCAGCCCGAATTATTTAGAAGTAACTGAACTAGATTAATTTAGTAATTATTAAATTGGTTAAATAGAAAAGTTGAGCATTTGAGGAAGTATCTTAGGTTGGCAAAATTTTCACTGGGAAGAGAGAAGAATAATAGGGAAGAGAGAAGAATAATAGGGAAGAGAAAAAATAATTTACCTCATTAATCTGATAACTGCTCTATGGAATTAAATGTGCAAATTTTGCTGTTACCTAAAACTGCTGAATTTTGAGTTATTAAAAAACTTTTAATCCGATTTTTTTACACTAATTAATCAGCGGATATCGCTATTGTCTAAATCCTGATATAGAAGTTATAGAAAAATAATCAAATCTCACAAAAAAGTATTCAGTGGCATAAATTCATATTCTTCATTCCCTATCTCTTAAACAGAAATTATCAAACTAATAAAAATCAGACTTAACAATATCCACCAAACAGTATTTCTGGAAAACCAAACTTTAATAATTTTAAACCAACTACTATGATCGGAAATACGATGAGTAAGTGGGACAAGAGGTTCAGATTGGTCGTGGAAAAGAGTACAATTTTTAGCATAGGGACGTTTGGGAAAATTACAGGTATCATCTAAATGGTAGATACATTTATTACACAAATGTTCTTCTCCTTCGCTTTGATAAAGAGGAATTCCCGGATGACCAAAAGCTTTTAGAGGAGCTTGACAATAGGGACAGGCGATCGCTTGACTATTAACAGGTTGATGACAACGAGGGCAATTTGGCATTTTGATTATCTTAATTATGGATATATAAGTTTAATTACTTCTTCGATTTACAGTTTAAATGTTTAGCTTAAATAAGACAGGTAAAAAATTATGAATAATACTGAAAATTTACTTCAACAACTTTTAATGATAGGCATTGGTACAACTTCTCTAGTTGCGGAAAAAATACAGGAAGTAACTAACCAATGGGTAAAAGATGGGACTATTAACCCAGAGCAAGCGAAGATTTTTGTTGATGATGTAATGCAGCAACTTAAGTCAGAACAGGGAAACTGGGAAGCTCAGATGCAGCGACAAATGCGCAATGTGATGCAGGATATTGGAGTTCCTCGTCAAGCAGAAATGGACGAATTACGAGGACGTTTGGACCGTTTGGAACGTCAGATCAGAGATTTGGAAAATCGCAACTGGCGCTAGATGAAGTCAGAAGTCAGTAGGGGTAATTTCCTACGGAATGCTCGGCAAACATTAATTACCCGTACAGAAGTCAGAAGTTATATTCGCAGCACGGACTAAATTTGAGGAAGGTGAGAATTTCCTAACTGTCCTCATGACTGCTATGCTGAAGTTAGAAGTTAGAAGTTAGAAGTTAAATTTGCAGGACGGACTAAATTTCAGAAATGTGAAATGGAATTGAGTCTGTCTATGTTTGACTATAATTTTACTAACTATAGCTCCAAAATATAGTAGCTATAATTTCAACTTCATCTGAGAATTTTTTATTTACTTTTAACTGTCTTGGGTGCGTCTTATATTCTCAGGAGACCTCATAATTACGCACTCGCTTTTGAATTTTAACTCAAATTAGGAGGATTAATTTTGCGAGCAATTATTATTAGTTTGGGAGTGGTAATAATCTGTGGTTTGGTTTTGATTGTTGCTCAAATTACAGGTTCGGAAAAAGGGGCAGTTGCTTCTCAAAATACACCAGGTACTATAAATCCTACTGAAGTTCAGGAGCAAGTGGCAGAAGGTACTAAACTAAATCCTACAACGACAATAACAGAAAATATTATGGCTCAAAATAACGAAGAAGTTACTACTGAATCTGGTCTTAAGTATGTGGTCTTGACAGAAGGAGATGGTGCTACTCCTGAAAAAGGTCAGACAGTCGTAGTTCACTATACTGGAACTTTAACGGATGGTTCTAAATTTGATAGTTCTCGCGATCGTAATCAACCTTTCCAATTTAAAGTTGGCGTAGGTCAAGTTATTAAGGGTTGGGATGAAGGAGTAGGTAGTATGAAGGTCGGTGAACGTCGTATGTTGACTATTCCACCGGAATTAGGGTATGGTTCCCGTGGTGCGGGTGGAGTTATACCTCCTAATGCTACTCTGATTTTTGATGTGGAATTATTGAAAATTGCTGGTTAATTAGGGAATAGGGAATAGGGAGTAGGGAGTAGGGAGTAGGGAGTAGGGAGTAGGGAGTAGGGAATAGGGAGTAGGGAATAGAGACTCTTTCTCTATTCCTTTTTATATATTCTTTATTCCCTTTTATACAATAGCTGACAAATTTTCAAATTCTGACTCCTGACTCCTGACTCCTAACTGCCACCAAAATATTACAATTTAGATAGTATTACTGAATAATTAATAATTAAATAATTGAGGTTGAAAACCTCTCCTTTCAAGGGGTTTTCCTTTTAGTCAATCCTCTCGCTTTTAGGGATAAGTAATTATCCATTAATGAATATATGTCAAATCTCACAGTTAAAGATTTAGAAATATTGCAAGGTACTCTTAGTCAATTAGGTCTAGATTATCAATTAGAATTGGATGAAGGAAAGATATTAGTTATTGGTCCGTCTGATATTATTTCTAGTGAAGTTGGTGTTCAATTAATTAGGTTGTTAGGCAATTGGGTTTACCCTCGTCGTCTCGGACGTTTGTTTGATTCTAGTGGTGCTTTTATTCTTCGAGATGATAATTTAAAGGTTCCTGATGTTTCTTTTGTTCGTGCCCAACGTTTGAAAAAAAGTGTTTGTTATTTTGGGGAGTTGGTGCCAGATTTAGTGGTAGAAATTAAGTCTCAAAGTGATAGGATTAAACCTTTAAAAAAGAAAATAAAGAAGTATTTAGAATTAGGAGCGGAAGTAGGAATATTGATAGACCCTGACAAAGAAATAGTTATTATTTATCGTCCTAATGGTGAAGAAATTGAATTAAAAAATGGAGATATTTTGACTATTCCTGAATTATTTGGTGAGTGGGAATTATCTATTGTTGAACTTTGGCCGCCTGTGTTTGATGAAGAGGAATA
>JBFRWR010000779.1:0-29917 GCA_051439685.1 Trichodesmium sp. | reverse complement strand
CCAACTTTTTCATAGTTTCTATAGCTGGAGCAACTTCCACTGATATTTTACTTCCATGTGGAGACTTGTCAAAACAAGCTCTAGCAAAGTCAGATACATATTGATCGACTTCACAAGCAACCATCCGTCCATCTTCTGGTAACGCTTCTGCCATTGCCAACGCTGAATACCCAGTAAACATTCCTATTTCCAGGATACGTTTCGCTCCAGTCATATAGACAAACATTTTTAAAGTTTGCCCCTCAATATGCCCAGATAACATTTCCTGTTCTAGCTGACGTACAGTCTCACTATTGGAAAATCTTAAATTCCAGGGTTCTTGGCGAGTCTTTTCTGCTAATGCTGCCAAAGCGGTTGACTCTTGAGTAGTATTTTCCTCTATATAGGGGTCAATACCTGCTCCTAATTGATAAGCTTGTTTAATAGCATCAGC
Source organism: Trichodesmium sp. (assembly GCA_051439685.1). GTDB lineage: Bacteria > Cyanobacteriota > Cyanobacteriia > Cyanobacteriales > Microcoleaceae > Trichodesmium. The sequence goes on along the minus strand of JBFRWR010000779.1, from coordinate 29,484 downwards.
TAGTTCCGATGGTATTTCTGTAGTTTCTGCCATCTTGACAATTGTTTCAAGCTGTTCTACTAAAATACCTAATGGTGTAACTGGTCTAGCGGTTTCTACTTTTACAACAGTTGTCATTTCATTTATTAGTTATCAGTACCGATTAGATCTTATAAGAAACCGGGTTTATTGGAAACAGATATTTAGTTAAATCGGGCCTTTCATATAAACCCGGTTTCTCTACAAAGTTACGGCAAGAATTTAACTTCTGAATTCTGAATTCTACTTTGTCTTCTACTCCAGACCTAAGTCACTCAAATACATTTCCTCGCCTTTTCCTTCACCAGGGAAAGAAGCACAATAATTCTTATGTTCCTCAATAGCAGATATTAATAAGTCTGGAGGTACTTCACCAGCAAAACTACAAGAACCTATCCCTGTAGGTAAAGGTGCCCATAGTCCATTACTACCACGCTTGCGACGCATATTTTTCTGACCTTTCAGCATTAATTCTGTATCTTCGATAATAGGATGGTAAACTGACAAACCTATAGAAGCACACAATGCAACTATGCGATCGCGCTCATCCTTCTTGAGCCAACCCATCTCTAATGCTAAAGTAGCTCCAAAAGCCATACCAATACCTACAGCATGACCGTGCATCAGCTTGGCCACTGGTTCAAAACGGGGACTCCAGGTGTGCCCATAAGCGTGAGGTCTGTCTTGATAAGTCTCGAACATATTTGTTCCTTCATGCTTCATGTAGGAATACAAAGCACGATAAATTACCTCATCAGCTATTTTTTCCAATTCTTCATCCGCATCAATATTAGCAAAATGAGTATCCACTAAACGCTTACCGTATTTTTCCATCAATTCAAATAATACTGGATCGTCGGTAACTGCCATTTTGATGATTTCTGCCATCCCGTTGCGAATATGACCTTTTGCCAGAGTGCGGAATAATGTACGGTCTACAATAGTTAGTACAGGAGGGTGGTAAGCGCCAATACTATTTTTAAATAGATTACCATTTGTACAGGTACGAGGAGATGGTCCAGCATCAATAGCTGCAACAATGGAACTTCCAATCATTACATAAGGTGTCCGTCGGTGCTGCAAACCACAAGCTAAACCAGCGACATCACTGAGTACCCCACCTCCAATTATTAAAACAGGTTCGTTACGGGATACATCACAACCATCTTTACCCAAGAATGCCAAGATTTTGTGGACTGTCTCTGGAGTTTTGTCTGACTCCCAAGCACGACACACCAGAACTTCTAGAGGAATTTCATTCTGTTTAAAATAATTTTGCAGTTGTTCTCCGTAAAGTTCATCTACTGTTTTATCAACAACTGCGATACACCGACCACGGGTTTTGTAGATTTCAGCTAAAGCAGGGTTAGATGGGTTGAAAACTCCACTTACTAATCTTACTTCTGACTGGAGAGTAAATGTTGCATTAATCTGGAATGAGCGACCATCCTCTACTGCTCTGATTTCTCCACGACCATCATACCACTCAGAGGTACGATATTTTTCTGCATGATCGCGCCGAATACTTGGGTCAAATACGAAGTCTGGTTTGTTTACTTCTTCAATGACTGGTCTGAGAGTTGATAATCCGTTGTTCATAGTTATATTTCGCTAGTTGTTTGTTTGAAAGTGTGGTCTGATGTTATCACACAATAACTTTTGGCATTTACACTTAAATTTTGTGTGACTACTGAAAACTTAATGAGTCAGACGATCACAAGTTCTGTTGATTTGCTATGTCTTTGGAGCAGTTTATCAGTATTAGATGGTAGGTTAATTGTTGTTTGACTGTATAACACATTTTTATTTGTGTTAGCAAGCAATCATTCTTGAGGCTTTTTTTCTGATTCTGACTTAATAGACTGAAATAAGGTATAGACATTAAGTCAATTTTATTCACAGTAAACTTAACAATCTTCCTCTAAGAGGAGATCGCCCTCACAATTGCTTTTTTGTGAAAAACTTAAGGTAAGGTAATTCAGTTTTCTGGTTTGTGATAGCGGAATTGAACTAATGCTGTTATTTGTTAATTATTCTAATTCTCCATACTTCGCATTGTAGAACCTTGCTCTTCTTTTTTATCATTTAACTTCCACTTTAGATGAAAACCGTGATTCACGTTTTGATATTTATCTGAGGGTTGCTTCGTTACAGTATTTAGCATATTTGTCAAGTCCTTTATTGATAACTAAATAATCCTCTTGATTTCTGGGAAATTGTAATTGCAGTAACCTAACTCTTGTCTAGTTTCTACAGACTTTACTATGACTAATGCGTGAAAGCAGACTCAAACATTAGTGCGAAATTTGAATATCTGAAACTTCTATTTTGGGTTGAAATTAGATTGGAACTCAATATAGTTAAGTCATGGACTTTATGGTGAATTTTTATCTTTGTCTGTTAGTTTAACCCTAATTCTCGATTATTTTACTTAATGTTTAGTTAATACTTATTAATATTTAGCAATTATATATAATTTTAATTAATGTTTTATAATATTTTGATTTAAAAATGGTACAATAAGAAAATTTATTAAAAATAATTTATTGATTATATACAATCTAGAAAATCGCTATTCCCGCAAATTTATACTATATATAGTGTATTATTCCTGATAATAATTGACTATTAACACTACAGATAGTTTGGTTCCCTTGGGATAAATTTTGACTATAAATGACTATAAATATGTGATAATATTAAGTTCCTTTGTCTTCACAGCACATCTCTCTCTTCTCCTATCTCTAAGTTTGTCAGTATTCAACCTGAGATGATATATAGTGCTTCTCAATGTCTGTGAGACCAGTCGCAGAGATGCTCACACCACAAGAGTTTTACTACTCATACCTTCTAGTCCTAAATCTGCTGTAATATATAGCTGTTGCTAATAATAGCTATATATTGCCAAGAGTAGCTTTTGATGAAAATATGGCGAATCAAGAATATCTAACCCTACTTAATCAGGGTGTGAATAGATGGAATCAATGGAGAGATAGAAACGGACATCTACAACTAGATTTTACTGATGCTAACTTAAGAGGTTTTAATTTAGAAGGTATTAATTTTCAAGGGGCAAATTTAACAGGAGCGAATCTGTCTTTAGCTCAACTGGTTAATGCTAATTTTAGAGATGCTAATTTGACTTCAGCTCAACTAATTAATGCTAATCTGACGGGTATTAATCTTCATGGTGCTAATCTCAGAAATGCTAATTTAATTTCTGCCGATCTAAGATTTGCCAATTTAATTGAAGCTGATTTAGTTCATACAAATTTAATTGGAAGTGACTTACAAAATTCTAATTGTAGATATATTGATGCTACTTCAGCAAACCTGAGTCGCAGTAATTTAGCCCAAGCAGATTTAATAGAAGCAAACTTAAGTTATGCTAATCTGAGCTACGCTAATCTTTATGAAGCTGAATTAATTGGTGCTTATGTTTACGAAGCTAATTTATACAAATCTAATCTGATTAAAGCTCATATGAGTAGAATTTATTTAGCAAATTCTTCCTTAATTGAAGCAAAACTTGATAAAGCAGATTTGAGATTTGCTAACCTCAAAAAAGTGAATTTTCAAGATGCAAATTTGAGGGATGTTTATTTTAGAGGCACGAACCTGAGTAAAGCTATTTTAATTAGAGCAGATTTGAGAGGAGCTAATTTGAGAGGAGCTAACCTGAGTCAAGCTAATTTTACTGATGCTTTGATTAATAATACTAACCTGATAGAGACTAATCTTCAAGAAACAATTATGCCGAATAATCAAATTAATTACTAATTAATTACCGAAAAATAGGAAAAATCAAGAGATAAACCCTTCTATTTCAAGATAAAAAAAGTGGTAGAGCATTTTCATTTGAAATACGGAAATCTAGTTCTATGAAAAAGGGAATAGGGAACACTTAACTGGTAATAGTCAAGAAGGGAAAACAGTATTTAATACTAAGTTTTGCAGAAAGATTAGTAAGAACTAAAGACAATATTTTTTATCCGAAAAAAAGTCAATCTAGATTTACATCTAATTTAAAAATGCTATAAGATATTTCCTGATATTGAATCAAGCACGGTTTAAATCAGAGGTAATTATCAATTATCAATTATCAATTATCCATTATCCATTATCAATTATCAATTATCCATTATCCATTATCCATTATCCATTAATAATTAGTATGATTCACTAGGACCTTCTAGTATTTCTTGTACCTCATTATTAGTTTTGCCTAAAATTCTGGCTATAGGTCCTACTAAAGTTTCATCTATTACTTTACCAGCATAAATATCCTTTAGTTGTTCAGGAGAGATTTTGTGAATATCACAGAATTTAATAAATTCGTGGCCACTAACCTGTAGTTGTTCTTGTCTTTCCCGTAATAGGAGAGCAACAGCTCTTGGTCCATATTTAGGCCGTTCTGCCAAAGCAATATATTTCTGCATCAAGTCATTAACTCTACTTCTTTTACCTCCTACTCTTCGCAATAAATCTAGACAAGCTAATCTTAGAGCTTTGCGTAATCTTTCCTGCTCGTTCATTACTTCCAGAATTTCTTCTGCATATTCGGGTTTACAAATGCCAACCATTTCTCCATCATTTAAGATGGGCACATAAAAACCCATTCCACATTCCCAAGGTAATTCTTCTTTGCTCGTCATGTTTAAGTCTCCCGCTTTCCTTTAACTTTATAAAATTAGAATAGTTTACTATTTAATATCTGCTCATAGTATATTTTGTTTATAAAAAAAACGAGAACTTCGTCCTCGCTTTTCACCCAGCATTTCTGCTAAATCCATAGTTTCATTATCACAAAGTTAATTTAATGTCAATTAAACTGACATAGGAGTAGAAGAGGATGCTGCTAACTCCTGTAGACGGTCTTGCTGATCTTGGGTAATGCAAGATTGAATCACATTTTCTATATCTCCCTCCAGCATAGGTGCAAGAGAAAAGTTTTGATTCAAACGATGATCTGTCACCCGATTATCTTTATAATTATATGTCCGAATTTTTTCAGACCGAGAACCAGTACCAACTTGCGATCGCCTCATCGAACTCACTTCTGCTTGTTGTTCCTGCTGCTTAATCTCATAAAGTTTAGCTCGCAAAATTTGCATTGCTCGCTCTCTGTTTTGTAGCTGACTCCGCTCCTGAGTACAAAAGATTCTAATTCCCGTAGGTTTATGAAACAAATCTACCGCAGTTTCAACCTTGTTCACATTTTGTCCACCTGCTCCACCTGAACGAGCAGTTGACAATTCAATATCTTTTGCATCTATTTCAACTTCTACATCATCCACTTCTGGCATAATAGCCACCGTTGCAGTAGAAGTGTGTACCCTACCACCTGCTTCTGTAACTGGGACTCTTTGCACCCGATGAACTCCTGCTTCAAATTTCAGCTTACTATAAACTTGTTCCCCTTTAATTTCTAGAATGGCCTCTTTAAAACCGCCCATATCTGCTAAGGATTCACTTAGTAAACTCACCTTCCAATTCTGGGTTTCTGAGTAACGGGAGTACATTCTCACCAAATCCCCGGCCCAAATACTTGCTTCATCTCCTCCAGTACCAGCTCTAATCTCCAACATAATATTCTTGTCATCGTTCGGGTCTCGTGGTAGTAGAGCAATTTTCATTTGAGTTTCCAGAGATTCTAGTTTGGCCTCCAACTCTCCAACTTCTGCCTTAGCCATTTCTTGCATTTCTGGGTCGCCAGCAGTTTCTTTCAGTATTTCCCTAGCCCCTGCTAATTCTTCTTGGGTATTTTTCCATTCTTCGTAAGTGTTGACCACTTCTTCTAACGAAGACCGAGATTTGGCCACTTTTTGAAACTCAGTTGGGTCTGTAGCAATATCTGGGTCGGCCAAACGCAGGGTCAATTCATTGTAAGTTTGCTCTACCGATTTTAATTTGTCTAGTAAATATGTTTCAACCATTGTCAGTTGTCCTTTATCTAATAATGTTTTATTTGTAGCGGGTTTCTTTTATTTTTTATCTTAATTTATATGTTAATTGTTGCCTGTAGTATTCTACAGACAACTAATTGAGGACAATTGACATTCTAGCTATTTCTTACCCTTACTTTTTTTGGTTTTAGAGCCACTACTTTTAGTTTGAGAAGCTCCGCCATCTTTCTTGCTATATTTACGCATAAATCTTTCAACTCTTCCTTCAGTATCAATAATTTTTTGAGTACCTGTAAAGAAGGGATGATTTCCAGACCAAACATCAACATGAATTTCTGGTTGTGTAGAACCAACTGTCATTACTACTTCACCATTGCAGTAAACTTTTGCTTCTGGATACCATTGAGGATGAATATCAGCTTTAGGCATTTTTTTTACTCTATTTAATTACAAATATTTTCTTTGTTTCTTGACTGTTGTAAGTTAATTCTACTAACTTACTGAAGCAACTATTTTATTAACTAATTTTTAGTTTTTAGCATTCAGCTATTAGCTTGTTTCAACTAGGGTAAAGATTCCCTTCTCGCACCTGAAAAAACTTCCTCCTACTGATAGCTAAGTGCTTAGTGCTTCTTTTAAATTAATTTAACTAATTAATCAGGTAGATACGTTTACAGTCTTTTAATTATATCAAATTATTTACCAATTATCACAAATTAGCCTGCAATAATTGGCTATTAAATTTCTTGTAGAAGATATATTAACGTTTGGAGTATTGAGATGCTTTACGCGCTTTGCGTAAACCATACTTTTTCCGTTCCTTGGCACGGGGGTCGCGGGTTAAATATCCTTCCAATTTCAGAGGTTTACGATTTTCAGGGTCTAACTGACACAAAGCTCTAGCAACACCTAATTTAATCGAGTCAGCTTGTCCTGTTAACCCACCTCCTAGAGCTTTAACTAAGATGTCATATTCATTTTCTAAACCTAAAGTTTCTAGGGGTGCTTTCGCAGATGACAAATAACTATGATTATATTGCAGGTATACTTCACCTTCTTTGCCATTAATAATCAATTTACCTGTACCTGGAACTAGGCGTACTGAAGCGACTGAAGACTTACGACGACCAGTACCCCAATATACAGCACGGCCACTTTCTGTTGCTTGCATTATTCTTGTCCTCCTGGAATAGTTGTAATACTTAATATTTCGGGTTTTTGAGCTTCGTGAGGGTGGTCAGGTCCTGGATAAACCTTAAGTTTAGTATGAAGTTTTCTGCCCAAAGAATTTTTTGGTAACATTCCGAAAACTGCTTCCTCAATAATTCTTTGAGGTAAACGAGCTTGTAATTTAGAGAAAACTTCTGTTTTCATACCTCCTGGTCTTCCAGAATGGCGGCGATAAAGTTTCTGACTACTTTTTTTACCAGTGACATTTACTTTTTCAGCATTAACTACAATTACATAGTCTCCTGTATCCAAATGTGGGGTAAAAGTTGCTTTATTTTTCCCCCTAATAACCATGGCAATAGCAGTAGCTAATCTACCTAAACGCTGACCTTCGGCATCAACAACATACCATTTTTTGCTTTCAATATCCTGTGGTGGAATGTAAGTTTTATTCATAGTTTTCTTAGTTAGTTATTAGCTTCAAATTATTGATATTTATCTTGACATTTCAGTTGATTTGACAAATATTCCCTAGTTAATAATTAGACATCTCCAAAAATCAAAAATGAAATCAATTCAATATCTAAAATCAACAATTTCATTCCCTATTCCCTATTCCCTATTCCCTATTCCCTGACTTCTGCAAGAAGTCTATTGACCTATTGAATTAATCAAAGATAAACTTCGGCATATTATCGTACCAAATGTCTTGAGCAAAAGGAAACTCTGGATAACCTACCCGCAATAAACAAAGACCACTAGCTGGAGCTGAGTGCTTAACAAGTTCCCTTCTTTGATTAACCCAAATATCTGTAAAACTTTCTAGCGATCGCTCTTTTTGACCTACTTGAACAAGTAACCCCACCAATAACCGCATCATTCCATACAAAAATCCACTTGCTTGAACTTCTATGTGAATAAAAGGCCCTTGACTTTCACACCGTACATCTTGTACATCTACCCAAGAATGGGGACGAGAAGAACCTGCTCTCTGAAAAGCGGCCAAATGATGACGACCAATTAAAGGATTCAAAGCTGCTTGGATCAATAGTGGGTCTAATGGAGCTTGATAATAATGCCAAACAAAGGGCATCAGAAACAAATTAGGCCGTTTATCTTGATAGATAGTGTAGCGATAACGTCGCCAAATCGCGGTAAACCGTGAATGCCAGGTAGATTCAACCTTGGCCGAACCTCTAATTAAGATATCATTACCCAACCTTGAGTTGAGAATAGTAGCCCATTTATCAGCAGGGATTGGCCCTGAAACATCAAAATGAGCTACTTGTGCTGCAGCATGAACTCCGGCATCTGTCCTACCCGCGCCATGTAATGTAACAGGTTGGTTAATCACTGAAGAGATAGTATTTTCAATCTCTTCTTGAACAGTTCGTTGATTTGGCTGTCTTTGCCAACCATGAAAATGAGTACCTTGATATTGAATTACAAGAGCAACCCGCTGAACTAAAGTTTGGTTATTAGCCATCGGCAAATTGAAACTTTTCCAAGCTTAAAAATCAATATTGATAACCATCAAATTTTGAATGGTAAAATTAACTTTTGCTGATTTCCCAATGCCAATTACCATCAACCTTATAATTAGTCAACCAATTCAATAATTGCCATTTCTGCATTATCTCCACGACGGGGAACAGTTCTCAAAATACGGGTATAACCTCCATTGCGAGAACCATATCTGTCTGGTGCCAAAGCAAATAAAGTGTGAACAAGCTGTTTATCATAGATATAGCCAAGAGCGCGACGGCGGGCTGCCAAAGAACCATCTTTGGCCAAGGTAATCATTCTTTCAGCTTCTGACTGTACAGCTTTAGCACGGGTTTTTGTGGTAGTAATTCGACCATGACGAATTAATTCAGTGGCCAGCGATCGCAATAGGGCGCGACGCTGATCTGCTGGTTTACCTAATTTGGGAGTACGACGAGTATGACGCATGACTAATTTGACTATTTAGAATATTTGAGCTAATGTTAAGAGTTAGTTTTTTCCGTTTTACTAAACTGACCCAAAACATATTTTGAGTTTTGGTAGCTCAGTTCCTGCTTCCTTGAGAATCACTGACTGGAGTCTGTAACTTTTTTCTATCGACAGGCTTGAAATTGGTGAGAACTCCACCTACTGATCCAGATGATTTTGTAGGTTTACCCTACTGTTACTAGCAGTCGCAAAAATCTGATCACTTTTGATTTTTTTTATAATCGGAGTATTTTCAGATTGAAATTTTTCTCCTTAGACAAAAATAGTGATTAAAACCTGCTTTTTTCCTTAAGTAGCTTTAGCTACTTTTTCTTGAGGTAAAGTTATTCCCAAGCGTTTTTGTAAAGCTTCAATCACTTCTTCGGCAGATTTTTGACCAAAGTTTTTGATTTCTAACAAATCTTCTTGACTATACTCCAGTAAATCTGCAACTGAATTTATTTGAGCCCTTTTTAGACAGTTATAAGCACGAACTGATAGCTGTAATTCTTCTATAGGAATTTGACTTGTTGGATCTGTAGGTTCTCCTGATGGAGCATCTGCAATATTAGTAATATCTTTGAGTGGTTCAAACAAACTCATTAAGATACCAGCAGCATGACTCAAAGCATCTTGAGGTGTATAACTACCATTAGTCCAAACATCCATGATTAGCCTATCTTGTTCCACAGAACCACCTATACGAGCATCTTCAACTGTATAGTTAACTTTCCGCACAGGCATAAAAATGGCATCTATTTGCAGAAAATCAAGAGCTGTCACATCATCACGACTACGATCTACCGCTCTATAACCAGTTCCATTTTCAATTCTAAATTCCATCTCCAGAACTGCTCCTGGGGAAAGAGTAGCAATATATTGACTACGATCAATGACTTCAACCTCCGAAGGTACATCAAATCGATCAGCAGTTACAGTTGCTGGCCCTTCTACCCGCAATCTACCAATTTGTGGTTGGTGAGAATGGCTTTTCAGGACAACCTCTTTCATGTTCAACATGATTTCTAAAACATCTTCTCTTACCCCCTTAATTGTGGCAAATTCATGATTAACTCCTGCTACTCTAATAGATGTAACAGCTGTTCCTTCTAAATTAGATAGGAGAACTCGCCTCAGTGCATTCCCTACCGTTGTTCCTTGACCACGAGCTAGTGGTTCTATAATAAATTTTCCATACTGACTGCGATCTTTGTCAGTTCTAGACTCTACACACTCATAATGAAACTGCGCCACGGAGTAACCTCCCTTTTCCATTGAACCCCAGAGTTAATAATTTTGATTAGACTCTACGCCGTTTTGGTGCACGGCAACCATTGTGAGGAATTGGGGTAATATCCCGGATCAAAGTTATCTCTAGTCCCGCCCCCTGTAATGCCCTAATTGCGGTTTCTCTGCCTGCTCCTGGACCACTTACCATTACTTGCACCTGACGCATTCCTTGATCGTTGGCTCGGCGTCCTGCGCTTTCTGCTGCTGTTTGTGCCGCAAAGGGAGTTCCTTTTTTGGCCCCTTTGAAACCACTTGAACCTGCTGAGGCCCAAGAAATTGCTTCACCATTTAGGTCAGTAATAGTTACAATTGTGTTATTGAAGGTAGACTGGATGTAAGCAACCCCACTGGGCACATTCTTTTTTTGCTTTTTTGCACCTGTTTTTTTGCCTGTTTGTCGTGCCATATCTGTCTCTATGAGTGGAATATCAAGTTAATAATTTACTTTTCTCACAACAAGTAGACTTAATTATATATTTCATAATAATTGTTTGGTAAATTTAGAAATACTTTGGTTAATCTCAAATTACATAATTTGTTGGCGAGCAACTTTGCTGAATTAACGACTCAATTTTATTTCAATCTTACTCGTTTTTATGCTGGCAATAGTTACACTCTTAATCTCAAAGCAATACCTAACAGTTATAGTCAACTTGTTGATTTAATTCTTTTTGTTCATCTAAATTTTTTTAACCTCAATCTAGAAATATTAGTCTGCAATACTAAATTTTCTACAAGAGCTTAAATTGCTAATTATCTAATTTTTTTCCTCCTTAATAATTTTTTATTATCTGTATAAGCATCATTTAATTACGAAGATTTTTTATTCTTCTTATTAATTTATAGCTATCAGCTCTCACTGAATTAGAATAATTGACTTTTAATATTAGTAATTTTTTTGATTCAAATGTTGTTAATCTGAATTATTTACATCACTATATAATGTCAATTATTCATCATCTCAGGTAATTTTGCTGTATTAGCACTATAGATACTTGCACTTAAGTAAGCCATATAAAATGAGACATAAGTAGATAGATAATCAAATCAAATAACAATCAATATTAAAGGTTTGACTAAGTTTTTTTTCAGCCTTGGTCTAATTTTGATAACTACTAAATTAATAGATGCCCAAAATATACCAGACAACTTCTACTTCTTAGCACTAGCTTTCTTTTTACCAGCTACAGTTCGGCGTACACCTCTACGAGTTCTTGCATTAGTGCGGGTTCGCTGTCCTCTAACTGGTAAACCCATTCTATGTCGGCGACCGCGATAAGTACCAATATCCATCAACCGTTTGATGCTCATGGCTTCAAATCTTCTCAAGTCCCCTTCAACTTGATAGTTATTTTGGATTACAGAACGAAGTGCTGCAACATCCGCGTCACTTAAATCCTTGACACGGATATCAGGATTTACACCTGTTTCTTCCAAAATTTCTTGAGACCGAGATAGTCCTATTCCATAGATATATGTTAGACCAATTTCTATACGCTTATCGCGTGGGAGGTCTACCCCAGAAATTCGTGCCACTTTAACTTTTTCTCCCTAAGTTTAGATTGAACTTACACCGGGTTAATGAGTAGGCAGCAGATATTCTGATGCCTGTGTCTAAGTATGTCTAACCTTGACGTTGTTTATGTTTGGGGTTGGTACATATCACCATTACTCGTCCTCGACGACGAATAACACGACACTTTTCACAGATTTTTTTGACGGATGCTCTTACTTTCATGCCTTTTATTGGCAACACTACAAATTTTACATTATATCATTTAGATATATTTTTATCAAGCAAGTTAATTTTCTACAAATTTGACAAAATTATTGAGTAGGTCTAATAATTCCTACTTTTTCCGAAGTCGATAAGTAATTCGGCCTTTTGTCAAATCGTAGGGTGTCAACTCTACCTTGACTCGATCGCCTGGTAGAATCTTGATATAATTGCGACGGATTTTACCGGAAATATGAGCTAGTACATTAAACCCATTATCCAAGTCTACCCTGAACATAGCGTTAGGCAGGGATTCCGTCACTGTCCCTTCCATTTCTATGAGATCTTGTTTAGCCAACTGTTTAAGAACCTCTACCCTGCAAATAACCAATTTAGTTTGAGGTCAGCCTAAATTATTTTAGCTGATTCTCTTAACATATTTTATCAAATTTTATCAAAAATTTTTATTTTTTAGAGGTTATTCAGCATTAGCGATAATATCTCTCCAAATATTTAGCTAATCATGGTAGCTGTAACTATCTAAATTTTAACCTGGAAATTTTTTAATTTTGATACCTCCAAAATCTGTTAATAATTCAATCAACTGCTTGTTTTAGAGAATTAGTCACATCATCAATAGACTGATTTCCATCAATAGTAATTAACTGTTGACGTATTTTATAAAAATCAATCAAAGGTTGTGTTTGTTGATAATAAACTTGTAAACGATTCCTAATAGTTTTTTCATTATCATCTTGACGACCCCTGGATAACAAACGGTTAACTATTACTTCATCTGGCAGTTCTATATTAATTACTTGGAAATAATGACTATTTTCAGATGTTGCTGCTGGAGTATCATTTCCATTTTTACTTGTAGAAAAAAGTTTTTCTACAAACTCTGCCTGGGTTACATTACGAGGAAAGCCATCTAGAATCCAACCATTCTTACTATCTGGTTGTTTGAGTCTTTCTTGTACCATGTCAAGAATAAGTTGGTCAGGGACTAAATCACCTCGATCCATATATTCTTTAGCTTGAATACCCAAAGGAGATTTTTCTGCTACATTATTGCGCAAAATCTCACCTGTCGAAATATGAGGAACTTGATAAATCTCTGCTATTCGAGATGCTTGGGTTCCTTTTCCTGCTCCTGGGGGGCCTAAAAATACCAGTTTTCTCACTATTGCTTCACCATTCCTTCGTATCGCTGAGAGATAACGTAAGTTTGAATTTGTTTTGCTGTATCTATCGCTACACCTACAAGAATTAATAGAGAAGTAGCTCCTAACCCTCTAAATGTAGGTACACGGGTTGCACTTTCTACAGCAGTAGGAACAATTGCTACTAAACCTAAGAAAATTGCTCCAAGGAAAGTCAAACGATTCAAAACTTTCTCTATATACTCGCTAGTAGTTTTACCAGGGCGAATACCTGGAATACTTGCTCCCATTTTCTTCAGATTCTGGGACATATCCACTGGGTTCATAATCAGGGAAGCGTAGAAATAGCTGAAGAATAAGATCAAAACGAAGTAAAATAAAGCATAGAGCCAAGGTGTAGGGCCACTAGGACTTATAGCCGTAGCAATCTGAGATATAATCGGGCTATTAGCAAACTGGGCTAAGGATACAGGTAAGATCAGAACTGCCGAGGCAAAGATAATTGGCATTACTCCACCTTGATTCAGTCGTAAAGGTAAATAGCTTTTCGTTTCCCGATATAGTTTTCTACCTACTTGACGACGAGCTGAAAGTATTGGTATCCTGCGACTTCCTTCTTGTACAAATACAATCCCTACAATCATTACTAGGAAAACCAACAGCAGAATAATCGCACGTCCGACGATCGCCCGGTCTCCTCCTTCAAACAATTTAATGGTGTCCCCTAATGACTGGGGTAACACAGCTACAATGTTGACAAAAATCAGTAAGGATGCTCCATTACCTATACCTCTTTCTGTAATTAATTCTGATATCCACATCACAAACATTGAGCCTGCAGTGATTGCCAAAATAGTTTTAGCTATAAATAAAGGTCCTGGATTAGTTGCTACTGTCACCAGTTCTTCATTAATATTTACAGATGAGCTATTCAGATATATTGCTAAACCAAAGCTTTGTAAAACTGACCAACCTAAAGCAACATAGCGAGTAATTTGAGAAATCTTACGACGCCCTGCTTCACCTTCATTTTTCTGCAAGTTTTCTAAACTTGGTAGGGCTGCAGTCATCAATTGAATAATGATTGATGCGTTAATATAAGGTATGATTCCTAATGCAAAAATACCTAGTGCCGAAAAACCGCCACCAGAAAAAAGGTCTAGAAATCCAGTTAAAGCTTGATCCCCGATTCTAGCTTCAAAAGCATCTCTATTTATGCCAGGTACTGGTAAGTACACACCAAGGCGTACCAACAGCAGTAAACCTATTGTCACTAGCAGTCGCCCGCGCAACCCTGCTGCTTGGGCCATTTGCAGAAATGTTTCTTGAGCAGTTGGTGCTTTATCTCTACTAATGTCCATATCTATGTTAAGATTTTATATTTTATATTTTTGATTTTACCAGAGTTGGGCAGAATCCTCCGCTTCCATATGATTTTAGTTATTTTCCCTACTTTTTAGAGGAGTTTAGTTAACTATCCACAGGTTTCTTTTTAGGGTCGATTTCTGTACAGCTACCACCAGCAGCCTCTATTTTGCTCTTAGCTGTAGATGTAAATCCTGCTGCATGAACTTTGAGTGCAACAGTTAACTCTCCATCTCCAAGAACTTTTAGTGGCCCATCGTCGCTAGTAATAATTCCTATTTCCATGAGGGAAGCAAGAGTTACCTCTGTATTAGCTGGTAATGACCCCAACTTACCCACATTGATAATTGTGTATTTTTTCCGATTTACCATCGGAAAGCCTTTTAACTTGGGCAAACGACGATAAAGAGGATTTTGTCCACCCTCGAAACCTGGCCTGGTGCTACCACCAGAACGAGATTTTTGACCACGCATCCCTTTACCACAACTTGCACCTTGACCAGCGGAAATTCCTCTACCTAGTCTACGGCCCCGTTTTTGGGAACCTTTTTTTGGAATTGCATCTTTTAATCTCATATTTTTTATTTTGTTAGCTGTTAATTTACCATTAGCAAATTTCGGTATTAATTACCAAATTAACTAATAATGTAGTTGGAGACTAAGCATATAGATTTTCCACAGGTATATCTCGCTCTTGAGCTACATCTGCTAATGTTCTCAAAGCAGCCAAAGCGTTAACAGCAGCTCTAGCATTGTTTAATGGATTATTGGAACCTAACTGTTTGGCTAGTATATTTTGCACACCTGCCAATTCTAGAACTGTTCTGACAGCTCCCCCAGCAATAACTCCCGTACCTGGTGCTGCTGGTCGCATCATTACTTTAGCTCCACCACCAAAACCATTAACAGGGTGAGGAATAGAGTTAGCCTTAGTCAATGGCACTTCTACAATATGTTTTTTGCCATCAGCAACTCCTTTCTTCACAGCACCAATAACATCTGCTGCTTTACCCACTCCTACACCTACTTGACCTTTCTCATTGCCGATAACGACAATAGCCCGAAAGCTCAAGTTCTTACCACCTTTAACAACTTTGGTAACTCGGCGAATTTGGACAACTCTTTCTTGCCATTCACTTTCTTTCTCTTTTGTCCGGTTGTTTTTTTTCCGACGTTGTTGTTGCTCTGCCATAGTTTTTACCCTTTGTCAAATTCATTGTTTGCTTACATAACTTTAGTCATTGACTTAAAAATCTAACCCCGCTTCACGCGCTGCTTCAGCTAAAGCTTTTACACGACCATGATACAGATTTCCACCACGATCAAAAACAACTTTTTCTATGCCCTTTTCGAGAGACCGTTGTGCAATTAATTTACCCACTTGGGTAGAAGCATCACAGTTAGCTCCTGACTTAATAGCTGATTTAACTTCTGCTTCTACAGTTGAGGCTGCAACTATAGTATGTTGATTAGTATCATCAATTAATTGTGCATAGATATGCATATTTGAGCGAAATACTGATAACCTGGGACGTTCAGGTGTGCCAACCACCTTTTTTCTGACCCGGCGATGTCGCTTTCTAATTGAATCTTGACGAGTGTATTTCATTGTTTATTTTTTACCTGATTTACCCGCTTTGAGTTTAATCATTTCTCCGGCATAACGAATGCCTTTTCCTTTGTATACTTCTGGTGGACGAACAGCCCTAATTCTAGCTGCAGTATTTCCTACCAGTTCTTTGTTAATACCATTAACAATTACATTGGTATTGTTTTCTACAGATACCTGAATCCCTTCTGGAGCAGGCATTTCTACTGGCTTACTGTAACCTACGTTTAAGATGAGGTTTTTGCCTTGAACTTGGGCACGATAACCGACACCTTGAATAGATAGTCGTTTTTCAAATCCTTTAGATACTCCCTCAACCATATTGGCAACAAGGGTACGACAAAGACCATATCGCTGACGTGCCCGGCGAGTCGTATTTTGAGGTTTCACAACAATAACTTCTTCTTGTTGTTCCACGGCAATTTCAGGTGGCAATTCCCTAGAAAGTTCCCCTTTTGGACCTTTGACTGTTACTTTTTGACCTTCAATGGTAATGGTTACTTTCTGAGGAATTGGGATTGGAAGTTTACCAATTCG
Organism: Trichodesmium sp.; assembly: GCA_051439685.1. Taxonomy (GTDB): domain Bacteria; phylum Cyanobacteriota; class Cyanobacteriia; order Cyanobacteriales; family Microcoleaceae; genus Trichodesmium. Next base: position 12,735 of record JBFRWR010000779.1, on the reverse strand, counting down.
TGACATAACGTTTTTTATATTAAGTTTGCTAGTTGTTTTTTTGTTTTGCTTGATCAATAGCTATCTATCTATTTGGGTGATCCAGCATTACAAAAAAGTGTATAGTTTTGAGCTGATAGCTGATAGCTATACTACCAAACATAGCAAAGAATTTCTCCGCCAATGCCTCTTTTTCTAGCTTCTCTATCTGTCATAATTCCACTAGATGTAGAAATAATAGCTATTCCTATTCCACCTAAAACTCGTGGTAATTCTTTCCGATTTTTATAAACCCGAAGTCCAGGTTTACTAACTCGTTTCAAATATCTAATGATAGGTTGGCGATTTTTTCCTTTGTATTTTAAAGAAATTACTAAGAATGTCTTAATACCTTCGCCTTCCTGGGCAAATTCACCAATAAAGCCTTCCTCTTTTAAGACTTTGGCAATACTGCGAGTCATCTTTGTTGATGGAACTTTTGTTGTTGTATGTTGAGCCATGCAAGAGTTGCGAATCCGCGTCAACATATCTGATATTGTGTCGTTAGCCGCCATTTTTTCCCTTTTTCTTTAACTACTTCAGTTAATTACTCCGGAAGGGCATCCCCATTTCTTTAAGTAGGGCACGGCCTTCTTCATCACTGTTGGCTGTGGTAATAATTGAAATGTCCATTCCTCGAATTTGATCGATGCTGTCGTATTCTATTTCTGGAAAAATCAGTTGTTCTTTGAGACCTAAACTATAATTGCCTCGGCCGTCAAAGCTTTTAGGATTTATTCCTCGAAAATCTCTAATTCTAGGTAATGCTAAGTTAATTAATCGATCTAGAAATTCATACATTCTTCCTGATCGAAGAGTCACCATAACTCCCACTGGCATTCCCTGACGAACTTTAAAGCCAGCGATCGCTTTCTTGGCTCTAGTTACTACTGGTTTTTGACCTGTAATTGTAGCTATTTCCTTGACGGATGAATCTAGAGCTTTGGCATTTTGAGATGCTTCCCCTAAACCTCTATTAAGTGTTATTTTTACCACTTTGGGGACTTGATGAATATTTTTATATTTAAACTGCTCCATCATTTTTGGAACAATTTTTTCATGGTAAAATTTTTTGAGTCTTTCTGCCATAGTTTTGGTTATTACTTGAATAATTATTTACCGAGGAAAAAGCATCTTGAATTTTAGTTTTTACTTGTAATAATTTAAACCATATATTCATTTAATGCTCCTCAGTTTAATCAATAATTTCTCCTGTTTTTTTGAGCTTTCGCACTTTTCGACCGTCATCTGTAAATGTATAACAAATGCGACTAGCTACTTTTTCTTTGCTGGAGTAGACCATTACGTTAGAGCTGTGAATGGGAGCTTCAACGGTGACAATTTTACCTGACTCTCCTTCTTGCTGAGGTTTAACGTGCTTTGTTTTGACGTTAACATCTTTAACTACAACTTTGCTAATTTTTGGTAATACTTTGAGGATTTCTCCTACTTTACCTTTGTCTTTTCCAGCAATTACTTGAACTGTGTCACCTTTTTTCACATGAACTTTATAACGGATGGGTTTTCCATTCGCGTTCATCATGGTTTTTTTCTTTTTGGACATTACAGTACCTCCGGTGCTAGGGATACAATTTTAGTAAAATTCTTGTCTCGTAATTCACGGGCTACTGGCCCAAATACACGAGTTCCCCTGGGGTTCCCATCCTGGTTAATGATCACTGCTGCGTTATCGTCAAATCTAATGCTCATGCCACTATCTCGGCGTAAACCTTTCTTAGTCCGAACCACGACAGCTCTCACTACATCCGACTTTTTCACAGCCATATTAGGAGATGCGTCTTTGACTACAGCTATAATTACATCGCCGATGCGAGCGTAGCGACGGTTTCCACCACCCAGTACACGGATGCACATTAATTTCCGGGCACCGCTGTTATCAGCTACGTTTAGTACACTTTCTTGTTGAATCATGGTGGTTATGTTTTTAGATGTTTATACCAAACCCAATATACTTTTTAGTTAGGATTTAAAGTTGATTGGTTTGTTAACTTTAACAGTTTTACTCGACCTAATAAAACTAACAATTAAATTGCCTTAGAACTAATTATTGAGTCTACTTGCCAGCGTTTAGTACGGCTCAGAGGGCGAGTTTCAGTAATCCGAACGCGATCGCCTTCTTTACATTTATTTTCTTCGTCGTGAACTTTATATTTTTTAGTTTTAACGACTGTTTTACCGTATCTAGGGTGAGCGGAGCGGTTTTCTACTGCCACCACTATTGTTTTTTGCATTTTGTTGCTGACAACTACACCGACTCTTTCTTTAGCTGCCATAATTTTCCTTTTGTATTTTATGAATGAAAAGTGTTCTTTTTTTTTTACCCTAATCAATAAAAAATTTTATGGTGGTGTTAACAATAAATTTTCAATTAACTGCAACACTTAATTTGTTTTTATTATTTTTATTTTACTCAGGGTTATCTGCTGTTTCCGCCGGAGCAGCTTCTGCAGCTTTCGCCATTTCCCGCTCTTTTTCTATTGTTAATAACTGAGACAGTCGATGGCGGTTATGTTTAAACAGATGTGGTTTTTCCATTCTGCCCGTAGCTTTAAGAACTCGTAAATCGAATAATTCTCGCTTAACTTTAGCTATTTCAGCGACAATTTCTTCATCACTCAATTCCCTAACTTCTGCTATTTTCGGGAAAGGCATAAATTAATCCCCCTCACGTTTAATAAACTTTGTTTTAATTGGCAACTTAAATGATGCCAAACGCATAGCTTCACGAGCTATTTCTTCTGCAACTCCACCCAACTCAAACATAATACGGCCTGGTTTAACGACAGCCACCCAATATTCAGGGGCACCTTTACCAGAACCCATACGAGTTTCTGCTGCTCTCATTGTGACTGGTTTATCTGGAAACACACGAATCCAAATTTTCCCACCCCTACGAATGTAACGAGTCATTGCACGACGAGAGGCTTCTATTTGCCGGGAAGTTATCCAAGATGGTTCTAATGCTTGGAGTGCAAATTCACCGAAGGAAATAGTATTACCGCTATTTGCGTTACCTCTCATCCGTCCACGTTGCTGTTTTCGGAATTTGGTTCTTTTAGGACTTAACATAGTCTAATATTTTGATTTTGACTTAGTATTTTCTGATATAGAAGTCTCCAGGGAGGTTAGCTAAACTTTAGGAAAAAAATAGTCACAGCAAAAATTAAACTTTTAACTTCTGACTTCTGAGTTCCAATAGCTAGACTTTAGAAAAAAATAGTCACAGCAAGAATCAAACTTCTGACTTCTATCTAACCTTCGTTAGACCTGTCTTCATATTGCTGACGACGTTTTTGTTGTCTACGTTTTGGTTGCCTTTCTTGAGCATTAGCCAGGTCTTCTTGACCAGGAATAATTTCTCCTTTGAAAACCCAAACTTTGATCCCTAGGATACCGTAAATTGTTTTGGCAGTACAATAGGCATAATCAATATCTGCCCTCAATGTATGCAAAGGTACGCTACCTTCTCGTGTAACTTCAGTCCGGGCAATTTCTGCTCCGTTGACTCGGCCACTAACTTGTAATTTAATACCTTCTACACCAGCTTTTTGCGCTCTGGTTATTGCTTGACGTACAACTCGACGAAAAGATACCCTTTTCTCTAATTGTTGAGCGACGTATTCGCCAATGAGCATGGCATCAGTATCAACTTTTGTAACTTCAACAACGTTAATTCTGATTTGACGGTTGCTACCCAAAAGTTTTTGTAAGCCTACTCTCAAGGAATCAATTCCTGCACCACCTCGACCTACTACTACACCTGGTCTGGCTGTACTAACCTCTAGATCGATTTGTTCTGCTTTTCTTTCAATTCTGATTTGAGAAATCCCTGCATTTGCCAAATTTTGCTTGACATACTGACGGATTTTGTAGTCTTCTTGCAATAAATCTGGGTAGTTCTTAGGGTCAGCGTACCAACGAGAGCGATGCTCTTGGGTAACACCTAGTCTAAAACCAATTGGATGTATTTTTTGTCCCATTACTCTTTATCGAATATTTTCATATAATTAATCAAATTCTTCAGCTTAAGCTTACTTAATCAACTAAAGGTGCTACTGCCACTGTAATGTGACAGGTAGGTTTCCTGATTTTGTAAGCACGACCTTGAGCGCGAGGCCGATAACGGGGTAAGCAAGGCCCTTGATCGGCAAAAGCTGTCGATATCACTAGGGTTTCTGGGTCTAGTCCTTGGTTATGTTCCGCATTTGCTGCTGCTGAACGTAAGACCTTACGAATAGGATCGCACGATCTGTATGGCATAAATTCAAGGATGATTAATGCTTCCCGATAAGAAATGCCACGAATTTGGTCGAGTACCCGCCGTACTTTAAACGGAGACATTCGGATGTAACGGGCTATTGCTTTAACTTCTGCACTGGTATCTACAGGCATACCTTGTCTGCTACTCCATAAAACTGATACAATACGTCACTAAAAGTCACGGATTGCGGTTTACTTCCTGCTACCTCCTTCAGAGGTGCTGTGCTTTAACCCCTTATCATTTGAAACTGTTATTTTGATAAGGAATTGTCAACTTTTTGTGAATTTATCTTTTGGATTTTCTATCTGAACCATGACCACGATATGTTCTAGTAGGTGCAAATTCACCTAACTTATGGCCTACCATCTGATCTGAGACAAAAACGGGAACGTGCTGACGTCCGTTATGAACTGCGATCGTGTGACCTACCATATCAGGGATAATGGTTGAAGCTCTTGACCAAGTTTTAATTACTTGTTTTTCATTTTTAGCGTTTAAAGCTTCTATTTTCTTCAGCAGATGATCTGCAATGAATGGTCCTTTTTTTAATGAACGAGACATAATCGAATTTATTTAAAGAGGGAATAGGGAGTAGGGAATAGGGAGTAGGGGAAATAATTGATAATTTCTGCGCGATAATTAATTGGATTTTTGATTATCGGAGATATCTAATTTAAAAATTATCCTACTAATTCCTGAATGCTGAGAGCTGACAGCTTCTCAGTTTTAGCTTTGACGACCACCTTTGCCGCGTTTGGAGGATGTACGCCGACGTTGTACAATTAAGGCATCACTCCGTTTTTTCTTCTTACGGGTTTTCATACCTAATGCTGGTTTACCCCAAGGGGTAACAGGTCCACTTCTACCAACTGGTGCCCGACCTTCACCACCACCATGAGGGTGATCTACTGGGTTCATCACACTACCCCTAACGGTAGGTCTCTTACCTTTCCAGCGGTTACGTCCTGCTTTACCTAGACTAATATTTCGATGCTCAATGTTGCCTATTTGGCCTAGAGTTGCGTAGCAGCTTGCTCTGATTTTACGTCGTTCGCCAGAGGGGAGTTTGATGGTTACATAGTCACCTTCTTTTGCTACTACTTGAGCAACAGCTCCAGCAGAACGCGCCATTTGTCCTCCTTTCCCAGGAACGAGTTCTATATTATGAACATCTGTACCCAAGGGAATTTGACTGAGAGGTAGGGCGTTACCAATTTCTAGTGGAGCGTTAACTCCAGAAGTAATTATTGCACCAACTTTTAAGCCTACAGGATGTAGAATATAGCGTTTTTCTCCATCTTGATAATGTAGGAGTGCTATTCTGGCGTTCCGGTTAGGATCGTATTCAATTGCTGCAACTTTTGCTGGAATATTATGTTTATTACGATGGAAGTCAATAATCCGATATAGTTTTTTGCTTCCGCCACCTCGGTGACGGCAGGTAATTACACCACGGTTATTACGACCCTTTTTTCTATGTTTAAATGTCACCAGAGATTTTTCTGGTGTCGAGCGAGTTATTTCAGCGAAGTCTGAAACACTGTGTTCTCGGGTACTTGGTGTATAGGGTCTATATGAACGAATACCCATAATTAATTATCTATTTTATATTTTACAGAAGATTGATTGAGATTTTTGACTTGAGTATGGTTATTGGGAATTGCATAATTGCGAGATAATTTTGTCGCCTGAGCAAAAACCATAATCCCCGTGTCTCCGTGTCTCCGTGTCTCCGTGTCAGCCAAATCATCTCAGTATAGAGCAATGCGGTTTGTTTATAGGTCTGGGAATAAAATTTTTCTAATTGGCTCCCCATCTTCTAGGGTGACAATAGCTCTTTTATATCTGGGTTTAAAACCTATAAATTTGCCTACTCTGCGTTTTTTTCTTGGTAAGTTTAAGGTGTTAATACCTGTTACTTTTACCTCAAATAATTTCTCAATTACTTCTTTGATCATTGGCTTGGTTGCCCTTGGATCTACATCAAATGTATATTGATTTAGCTCCATTAATCTAGTTGCTTTTTCTGTAACAACTGGGTTTTTAATTATATCTACTAAGTCTCGTGAATCAACTTTCATCACCGTAGACCTCCTGAATTTTGGCAATTGCTGTTGCTGTTGCTAAGATTTTATCGGCTTCGAGAATATCGTATATATTCAAGTTGTTAGCTAGGATTATTTTCAACTTAGCAATGTTACGACCTGACAAATATACATTGTCCTGTTTTTCTGGTAAGATTAACAGAATTTTAGATTCTACATCTACTCCCCACCGAGCGATCGCTTCTACCAAATCTTTAGTTTTTGGTTTGGTGAATTGTTCGGAAAATTCTTCTATCACTGTTAAGTCTTCTGACCGACTTTGCATGGCAGTGCTAAGTGCTAGCCGTTTTTCCTTACGGTTCATTTTATGGGAATAGTCTCTAGGCTTAGGCCCAAAGATGACACCACCACCACGCCATAGGGGTGAACGAATAGAACCAGCTCTTGCTCTACCTGTTCCTTTTTGTCGCCAAGGTTTACGGCCACCACCACGAACTTCTGCTCTTGTTTTAGTGCTAGCTGTTCCCTGACGACTATTTGCCATTTGTAGTCTGAGGGATCTGTGAACAATATGGGCAGCACTTTCTTCTTTAGCTACTCGTAAATTCAGAGTTGCTTCCCCAACTTCTTCACCTTGCCAGTTTTTTATGACACAATTAACCATCTTTATTTCTCAAAAATGTTTTCTATTTTTGGCCGACTATATTTGCTGGAGCAATACTAATTAATGTGCCTGGTTTGCCAGGAATGCTTCCTTTGATTAGTAATAAGTTACGTTCAGAATCTATTCTTTGTACTTTGAGTTTTCTGGTGGTAACTTTCACGTTTCCTAACTGCCCTGCCATTTTCTTACCTGGGTAAACACGACCTGGAGTTGTTCCTGGGCCTGTAGAACCTGGTAAACGGTGGTTTTTGGAACCGTGAGCCATTGGTCCACGTCTAAAGTTATGACGTTTTTGATAACCAGCAAAGCCTTTTCCGATACTTTTTCCTGATACGTCAACCAGTTGACCTGCTTCAAATAAGTCAACTTTTATTTGTTGACCTAATTCAAATTCTCCTGTGTTGTCTACTCTATATTCTCGTAGATGACGTAAAGGTGTACCGCCTGATTTAACTAAATGACCTTGTTGAGCATTTGTTAAATACTTATTAACTTCTTTTGGTTCTTTTGTATTTAATTTTCTAGTTTTATTTTTGGCTTCCCCATATCCAATTTGAACAGCGGTATAACCATCTGTTTGTTCAGTTTTGATTTGGGTAACTACACATGGGCCTGCTTGTACAACTGTAACAGGAATTGCTTTCCCTGTTTCTGCTTCAAACACTTGTGTCATGCCTAGTTTTGTGCCAAGGATACCAACTACCACTGTCGCTCTCCTTTACTTTTTTTGACTACAATCATATTTCTTAATTGAAATAATATCTGTATATAAATTTATTACATAAACTATATAAATAGTTGAAAACTATTTTTTTGATTACATAATTCGGACTATAGACCTAAAATATCTAAATTAGGAAAAACATAGAATTAATTTAGGATAAATACTTTTTTCTGAAAATATTTAGCCTCAGATTATTTCTGATATTTTTGCCTGAATCAATGACTTAGCATTGACTCGATTTTCCCCTTTTAATAATATATATTAAGTAAATTATGGAGCTAATATTTGGCAAGATTAATTGATTTATATCGTCTTGATAAGGCGACATAAATCTACCAGATATCTATATTTTTTCAGCTATTCGCTTTTTGTTGATCTATTTCTGAATTTTATTTGCCAGGACTTGAGTAGAAAGCTACTCAGTATCCCTTCAATTATTTGCTAAAACTCACTAACAAATAATTGTTTTCTAATCCCCCACCGCTAAGACTAGGCTATATCATAAAATTAATAAACCTCAAACCAAATCTGAGTCATTAATCTATCGCTTTCCTGTCTTCTAAAATTTAACTTATATTTGCTTGATACTGGCTCTAGGAAAAGTTGTTACAATAACCCTGTGCCATCAAAGCTCAAAACTAAATTTTTCTTAGATGGAGGTGGCTTCAGACTGACTTACTTTTATTTAGTCAGTTAGTTTAAGGCCAAATTAACCTTATTTTCAGCGACAATATATTATCTTATTGTATTTAATAAGATTTGTCTAGTAGTTTCAAGATTTTTTTTTGAGGTGGCTAGGAATACAAGTATCTTTGACTGAAGCAACTATAATATAGACCAAATATAATCAGCTAGTATATTAAAAGTTTAGGAACAATATAAGCCTATGGCACTGATTACAACTGGTCGAGGAATGATTCGGGATTTAGAAAAGTCTGGCTCTTTGGCAGTTTATACTCCTTTAGAAGGAGGATTTGAAGGACGTTATCAACGTCGCTTAAGAGCTTCTGGCTATGTATCTCACAATATTACTGCTAGAGGATTAGGTGATTTGGCCATGTACCTGACAGGTGTTCATGGAGTCAGACCACCTCACTTAGGTAAAAAAAGTGTGGGTAATGGTCCGGCAGTTGGTTATACATATTATGTACAGCCAATTTTGACCTATCGCTTGGAAAATTTACCGCCGAAGGCTAAAGGTCTGGTTCTGTGGATTATAGAAGGTCAAATTCTCTCAAGTCAAGAAATTGAGTATTTAACTTTTCTACCTAAATCAGAACCACGAGTCAAGATAATCGTGGAAATGGGTGGCGATCGCTATTTTAGGTGGACACCACTCCAAGATGTCTTAGTACCTGCCTAAGAGTGCTGAGATTGTTGATTAACTTTGTATCGTGAATTTTTTTGAGCTAAAAGCTAAAATATCAGCGTGAGAGAACGCTACTATCCTTTAAATTCCCTGAAAGAAGGCCACTGGTTCAAGTTGATCTGTGGGGCCAGTTTTCAACACCTGCCAACGGTGAGAAATTTAACATTGGCTTATACTTTGGCAGGTGCTGATTGTATTGATGTGGCTGCAGACCCCGCAGCTATTGCTGCTGCTAAAGAGGGTCGAGAAGTTGCATCTAGGCTGAAGCCATGGGCTAAATCTCAGGGATTTGCTTACCAAGTAGCCCCATTGATTATGGTCAGCATCAATGATGGAGAAGACCCTCATTTTCGTAAAGCTGAGTTTAACCCCACTATTTGCCCCACAAACTGCTGGCGACCTTGTGAGAAGGTATGTCCAGCAGAAGCTATAGTTTTTTCTGAAAATAAAGATAGTATAACTCCTGGTTATTCAGGGGTTATAGATGAATTGTGCTATGGTTGTGGCAGGTGTTTGTCTGTATGCCCTAGTCAACTAATAGAAGCTCGGTCTTATGTATCAACTCCTGCTTCTATTGCATCATTAGTATTGCAGACTGGTATTGATGCTCTAGAAATTCATACTCAAGTAGGCAGAGAAACTGATTTTCAGCGACTCTGGCAAAGCATTAAACCCTGGATAAATCAACTAAAACTAATAGCAATTAGTTGTCCTGACGGAGAAGGGCTAGTAGAATATTTACATAGTCTGTATGATATTATCTCTCCCCTTCCCTGTGCGTTAATTTGGCAAACTGATGGTAAGCCGATGAGTGGAGATATGGCGGCAAGTACCACGGCAGCTACAATTAAGTTGAGTCAAAAGGTCTTAAATGCAGGATTACCAGGGTATGTACAACTAGCAGGTGGTACTAATAACTCTACTATAGTTAAGCTAGAAGCTTTAGGTTTATTAGTAAACAATAGTCGGGAAAAACTAAGAAACCCCACTCAAAATTTTAATACTTCTATTCCGGATAATCAATTTGTTGCTGGTGTAGCTTATGGTAGCTATGCTCGTGTCTTATTATCACCAATTTTGGAAAAATTAGAAAAAATGCACAAATCTCAGCTAGAGGCAATTGAATCTGTCTACAGCACAAGTGGTGTTAATGTCAAAGATGTTAAGAACATCAACTCTGAACTAACAAAGCTGGAAGTTGTACCAGAGATTCTTGGGGAAGCTGTCAGTTTAGCTAATTCTCTAGTTTCTCAAATTAAAAGATTTAAGGTGGGCAATAGTCTGAATTAATAGTAAAATTTTATCAATGAAGATTTCAATTTTTGCTTCTAATTTATCTCTCTTAATCACCCAGTAGATCAAGTCATTTTAAATAAAGCATGCAGATTACAGACGACCTTTATAGATTACTAGAAATTGTGCCGGATCAAATCAGACGGCCTCTACAACAACATCAAGAACGAAATCATTTGATTGAAATTATCATGGATTTGGGGCGTTTCCCAGAAGCTCGTTTTCCATCCCATGCAGAATACTTGAGCGAAATTCCTGTTTCTCGAAAAGACCTCAATTATGCCATAGAACGTATTGGTAATTTTAGTAGTGATAATCGAGCAGGTATTGAGCAGACTTTACATCGAATTAGTGCTATTCGCAACCGCACGGGAGAGGTGATTGGTTTGACTTGCCGTGTGGGGCGAGCAGTTTTTGGCACAATTGGGATGATTCGTGATTTGGTGGAAACCGGAAGGTCAATTTTAATGCTTGGTCGTCCTGGTGTAGGCAAGACAACAGCGCTACGAGAAATTGCACGGGTGCTGGCTGATGAGTTAGACAAACGAGTTGTGATTATTGATACTTCTAATGAAATTGCTGGAGATGGGGATATTCCTCATCCGGCGATTGGTCGTGCCCGCCGAATGCAAGTTGCTAGTCCTGAACAACAGCATCAAGTAATGATTGAGGCAGTGGAAAATCATATGCCAGAGGTAATTGTGATTGATGAAATTGGCACGGAATTGGAAGCTCTGGCAGCAAGAACTATTGCTGAACGTGGTGTGCAGTTGGTAGGTACTGCTCATGGAAATCAGATTGACAATTTGGTGAAAAATCCAACTTTATCCGATCTAATCGGGGGTATTCAGGCCGTAACGTTGGGAGATGATGAGGCGCGCCGCCGGGGTTCGCAAAAGACTGTTTTGGAACGTAAGGCTCCTCCAACTTTTGAAATTGCTGTGGAAATGTTGGAAAGGCATCGTTGGGTAGTTCACGAAGAAGTGGCTAATACTGTTGATGCTTTACTTAGAGGGCAAAAACCTAATCCCCAAGTGAGAACTGTGGGTGATAGTGGTGAAGTGAAAGTTGCACGACAGTATAACGTACCTCCTGGAATGGGTGTGGGTGTTAATCGTAATGCAGGAACATTACTCAGACCTTCAGAGGAAATGTTGACTACAAATGGTGGTTTTCGGGAGTCTGGTTATATGATGCCGTTGCCCAGTACAGGTAAAATTAGTCAACCGATGGAGTTTTCTGAGGCTAAGTCTTTTGAACAGTTGTTGGATGAGTCTTTGTCTGGCAATGGAATGTTTGCTCATGGCGCAGGAGGACGTTGGCAAGCTCAGAATACAGGACCGAATGGTGAAGATTTACCTCTGCATATCTATCCTTATGCTATTCCACGGCATCAAATGGAACAGGTGATTACTACTTTGGGTTTGCCTGTGGTTTTGACTAAGGATATTGATAGTGCAGATGTGGTTTTGGCGTTGCGATCGCACACCCGGAAGCAATCTAAGTTACGACACATGGCTAAAACTCGTCATGTACCTATTCATGTGATTAAAAATAACGGTTTGCCTCAAATTGCTAAGGCGTTGCGTCGGTTATTGGATATGGAAGACCCTGCGACTCCTGAATTTGCTGACTTGAGTTTATTTGCTGGTGCTTCTGGTTCTGAAGATGAAATGGAGGCATTGGAAGAAACGCGGTTAGCAGTGGAGCAAATTGTGATTCCGAAGGGGCAACCTGTGGAACTTTTACCACGGTCTCCCAAGGTGCGGAAGATGCAGCATGAGTTGGTTGAGCATTATCGGTTGAAGTCATCTAGTTTTGGAGAGGAACCGAATCGGCGTTTGCGTATTTATCCAGCTTAGTTAAAAGTAGAAAGTTAATTGGTTTTTCGTAGAGCCAATTTATAGATGCTTGGCGTAAGTCTTGATATTTCAGACTAATTTGTGTACTTCATAACTTGAGAAACTTGCTGTATTTAGTAGGGGTTAACGGCCGTTAACCCCTAGATTTTGTGTATAGAACCCCTGAAGGGATCTATAAAATTAGCTGGAGAGATCGGGGGACGGGGAGATGGGGATATGGGGAGATTGGGGCTATTTTTATACTTTTTTCGCTTTCCTATTTTGGAAATTCTGATATAGAATCCGGTTATATAGTATATAGCGCTACGCATTAAGGTTAGGACATTTCTAAATCCTAAAACCCTTGAAAAGTCTGCTACTCCCTATTCCCTACTCCCTACTCCCTAGCGCGTAGCGCTATATGTTGATAATTCTATAATTTTCAGTATTCAATCTCCCCTACTCCCCTACTCCCCTACTCCCCTACTCCCGACTATAC
>JBFRWR010000778.1:0-7831 GCA_051439685.1 Trichodesmium sp. | reverse complement strand
AGTTATCAGTTAAATTTTTTTTCTAGTTTGATTAAAATAATCTAGTAAGAATTTAACTTCTAAATTCATTATAAATTGCCCAAATTGCCATAGCTCTTAAATAATGACTTGCTCTAAAAGTACCCTCTGCTGTAATAGCTTCTGGAGTGCGAAATTGTAACCCATTTTCGTAAATTTGTTTGACCACAGCTTCAGTTATTTCTAAAGCTTCTTTTTTCATGCCAACTTGCACCATAAAAGCAGCTAAACCAAAATTAATTCCTGTCCAAACTTCCAAAGGATGGGTAGCATTAGGATTCTCTGGAGAACCATCAGATAATACTCCATTAACTGCACCAAACTTACCATTATGAAACTTTTTAAAACAAGAATTATACACAGTTTTTAAAGCAGATAAAGCACAATTATCAGGTACAATATCTGGCAAAGTTAACAGCTTTGCATAAAATTGACCGCATAATTGATCTGCCATTACTACTTCTGAATTACTATCACTATCTAGACGATAATATTCCCCATTCCATAATTTTTCTTGATAAATAGGTAATGCTTTTTCTAACCAATTTTGATACACAGAAATTTGATTATTAATTGCATCTACAGAATTTTTATCAACCTCAAACTGAAAACCCTTGGGTGGATAATCAGGAATTTCTCTGGGATGCTCAATTAAAATTTTGCCAATGGCGATCGCTGCTTGCAATGCTGCTAACCACAACCCACCACAATATGCACTTACTCCCCGCAACTGCCAATCATCAAAAGTTTGGTCAGGCGCTCCCTCATTTTCCGGGATGCCATCATCATCTTTATCAAAATTTTTCAGATATGCTAAGGTTTCCCCAATTGCAGACCAACATTCCCAGAGAAATTCGTAATCATCTGCACCAGTCAACAGAAAATCCCGATACACTTGCAACACAAAATCACTAGATAAATCTTTCCATTGATTGCAATCTTGATAACTGGTGTAATTTGTCTTTTCCCAAGGATGTTCATTAGGTGCCCCCAAGTCGTGGGGAGTTGCTCCTGCTTTCTTTCTCACCGCCGATGCTTGATTATAACCAATAATTCTCGGTGTATCGTCGGCAGTGGAAATTGCCCGCGCAAACGCTACTAATACCGACTTTTCTAAATCCGGCCATAACATCAACAAGGCAAAAGAACCATACAACCTGACATCTAAACTTTCATACCAACGATAATCAAGACATTCTAGAACTCCAAACTGACCTTTAGGGTCTCGTTCATCAGCAGCACTCCAGATAGTTCCTCCGCTAGTTAAGTCATAAAGTTCGTTAAACAAAGCAGTTTTAAACCAACTGGGTAAGTCTTCCCGTTCTAGAATTGGATTTTGCCACGCTTCAATATTTTCCCGCCAGGTTTGATAATGCTTCATAGCAGTGCGAATTATCGACCAAACATTTTTACCATTGCGACCATAAAAATCTGTATAACGCCGATAGTATGAAACCCCATCACCAAACTCAGTTACAGGCAAATCCCAAGCTAAAAAGAAAGGAATTTTCCGGGTTTTTCCTGGTCTGATAGTGAAACGCACAGAAAGAGCAACTCCTATTTGTTCTTCCTCTGTTGCAGGTAGTTCGTTATATTCGTCTATGAGAGTACCGTCTATTTGAAAGTAACGCCAGATTTCTTCTCCGCTACCAACAGCATTCCAGCGAGTATTATAGTTGACTTCAACACCAGCATTAGTAAAAGTAGCGATCGCCATTTGTCCTTCTCCTTCTTTAGGTTCATCGGCAATACTTAACCGTGTCATTGTGCAACCGATACGATGAAAGTCTTCTACTAATAAATTAAAATTTCCGGTACTCTCACCCCAACGTGGTTTGTATTCGTAGACTGGACTGCCATCATCTCGAACTCGTACTTCTGGTGTTTTCACAGAATTGGTAAACCAACCGATAGTATTTTGCCAAGTTAGCATAATACTAAGCGTTATAGGTTCATCAGTAGGGTTATAAGCAGTCCATTCAAATATAGCGATGGGATAACTGGTTTCTTGATAGTTACCCGCCCAAATAGGGGAAAATTGTTCACAGCTTAATTGGGCATTAAATACATTTTCATAGACAAACCAACTCCGGGGATAAAGTGCATGATAAGTGCCAGTATGTAAGTCTGCCTTTTGCTGAGGATACCATTGCCAAGCTGAGAGACTACCATCTGTCGGCGGTTGAGTAGATAAAGAATAAGCTTGTTTTTGGCCTTTGGTTTCTTCAAAAACGCTGAACTGACAACCAGGCAAATTTTGATAAATGTGTTCGCCACCATCTAGGTGCCAGAGATTAAATTCGCCCCGTGGGGAACGACCAATAGCACCTGCTCCGAAGCCACCAAGAGGCATTCCGTGCCAGGGGCCATCATCCAGGTTACTGCCATAACGGACTGTGTAAGGTTTGTCCCAACCAAGACCGATGGGACGATTCCAAGTATTAGGGGGGATATTTGAGGTAGGACTTTGTTTATTCATGTCCTATATTTTATAGCGCTACGCGCTAGGGAATAGGGAATAGGGAATAGGCAATAGTAGACTGTTCAAGGGTTCCAGGATTTATAAATGTCCTAACCAATTAACGTAGTGCTATATTCAGTCAAAAGTTAAAAGTCAGAAGTAATGTAGGGGTTTGCTTTGCAAATCCGGTTTAGTTTCCAAATCCCATTTTTGCTAGCTAGGGTTTGGAGATGAAACCCCTACGCAAAATATTACAATTTATACAACCTATGGACGGTAAATATTATTAGACATCTTCATCAAAGAGGGAACAGGAAAAAATAATTGACAATTTCTAGATAAGAATTGATTTAATTTTTCATTGTCGCAGATGTCTATTTGAGTCTCTTTATTAAGAATTGAGCAATAGTTTCAGAAACTTCTTTACTTTATAAACAAAAGCCTGTAGGGACGTTGCATGCAACGTCCCTACTATGGTTTACTATCTTCTCAACAGTCATCTGCTACACATTAAGGTTAGAAAATTGCTAAATCATGGAACCCTCTAATAGTCTGCTGTTCCCTGTTTGGTAGCCGTGCGTAGTAATGTCGAAGATATATATACAGCGTATTCCACCTTGGTGAGGTACACCCACGCGAGCAAGATGCTCGCACTGGATAGATTTAATTATTAATATCTGTACTTCATATACTTGGAATCTGCTGTATTTTTTGTAATTTCTTGCCACACTCCCCACACTTCCCACACTCTCTCTAACATTACTATGCACCACCCACTATTCCCTATTCCCTACCACCCAAAAACTATATCCCTTGACAAAGACGCCGATCGCTTTCCTCAACGAAAGAACTCTTCTGCAAATAATCATCAGCAACATCACAACCCCGTGCCAATAAATTCTCTAAATCAAAATTCCATAACATCGCTACTTTATCCCTACCAACCGCACCAAGCATTTTGCCATCTGGACTAAAGCTAACATCAATCACCCCTGTCCGAATACCCCTTAAACTCACTAACTCTTTACCATCAAGATTCCAAATTTTTACCGTACCGTCATCACTACCACTAGCAATAATTTTGCCATCAGGAGTAAAGCTGATACTATTCACCGCTCCCTGATGACCTCTCAGAGTTTCTAGCACTTCACCTTGAGGAGTTAATAACTTGATAGTATTATCAGAACAAGCAGCAGCAATAATTTTTCCATTTCTACTGAAACTAATTTTTCTGACAACACTACATAAACCTTCAACCTTACCTAATTCCTTGCCTTCCATATCCCACATTTTCACAACAACTCCGCTTTCTCCACCAAAACCAGCAGCAGCGATCGCCTGACCATTTGGACTAAAAGTCACACTTCTCAGGTCGTAAATACCTCCCGGAATAGTTAGCAGTTGTTGACCGCGAATATTCCATAGTTTAATCGTTTTATCCAAGCTAGCAGTTGCTAACATTTCCCCATTAGGACTATAACTAATACCATAAACCTGATCTTTATGTCCTGAAAGAGTCGCATTTCCCAAACCTGCTAAATTCCAGACAATACCTGTTCCATCAGCACTTGCGGAGGCTACAGTTTTACTATCAGGGCTAAAACTCAAACTATGAATACCACGCTGATGTCCTTTGAGACTTGCCAACTCTTCTCCATCCCGACTCCAAATTTTCACAATATTATCATAACCCCCAGTAGCGATCATTTTACCATCTGCACTAAAACTAATAGCTGTAATATAGCTAGTATGTCCTTCAAGAATAGGCATTTTTTGTTCTTGCAGACTCCAAAGTTTAATCGTATTGTCAGCACTACCAGAGGCGAGGAGCAACCCATCACTGCTAAAACTGAGACTACTAACCCACCTACCATGACCTTTGAGAGTTGCTATTTCTCGACCGTAATGACTCCATAGTTTGATTATTCCATC
Organism: Trichodesmium sp.; assembly: GCA_051439685.1. GTDB lineage: Bacteria > Cyanobacteriota > Cyanobacteriia > Cyanobacteriales > Microcoleaceae > Trichodesmium. Next base: position 3,420 of record JBFRWR010000778.1, on the reverse strand, counting down.
AGAACTACCAGACGCAATAGTTTTGCCATCAGCACTAAAGTTAACGCTAACAACTGGACTTTTGTGACCGCTCAGAGTACCTATTTGTTTACCATCAATACTCCAAACTTTAACTGTATGATCCCAACTAGCAGTGGCAATAGTTTTGCCATCGGGACTCACGCTCACGCTCAAAATTTTATCTTTGTGACCTTTGAGGGTAGCGAGTTGTTTCCCTTCAGCATTCCACAATTTTACAGTTTGATCGTCGCTTGCAGAGGCTAATATTTTACCATAGCTAATGCTATAAATTTTATCTTGATGTGCTTTAATAGATTTCAATTGTTGCCCTTGAAGATTCCAAAATTTAATCATTCCATCACTACTACCAGAGGCTAGTGTTTTCCCATCTGGACTAAAACTGACGCTATTAACTGCTCCTTGATGTTCATTCATTGTGGCTAAAATTTTACCCTCCCGACTCCAGAGTTTGACTGTTCCATCTTCACTACCAGAGGCTAAAAATTTACCATTGTTGCTCATACTCAGACTGTAAACTGCCCCCTGATGTTCTGGCAAAGTAGCAATTTCTGTACCGTAGTTAGTCCAAAGTTTAATTGTATTATCATCACTAGCAGAAGCAATCATTTCTCCATCTTTGCTTAAGCTAATGCTATTGACTGGTTGCCTGTGTTCTGCTAAAGTTATGTGCTTTCTCACACCATAAACAGTTTTTTGCAAAGCAATTAAAACTCGCATTTTGACATCTGCTGCCACATTATTCGTATTATGTAATTTTTTCCCCGCTTTAATGGCAGCAAGTAAAGCATCAAAACGTTGGTTAGCGGTAAACTGATTTTCTGCTGACAAACTTAAAGCATTAAGTTGGGCATTTAATTTATCTTTTTCTGCGGTTCGCCAATTAATTAAAGAAAACCCGCTTAAAAAGCCTAAAACTAATATTAATCCGACTATACTATTCACCCGAAAACTACTCTGAAAATGTTTAGAATTGATACTTTTTTCTAGAAATTCTTTGGCTAATACGGATACAATAGCACTTTCATTATCACTTTCTAATAAATTTTCGGCTAAATTTAACTTCCGTCCTGTGAGTAAATATTTATTTGATTTATCTTTTTTTAACCATCTTTGAGCATCCGCTTCTATATCTGGTTTTTGTTTAATTGCTTCCCGGTTTGACTCTACCCAAAAACTTAACTGAGACCAATAATTAATAATTGTATTGTGAGCTAATTCTATTACTGTTACTGTTTGATTACTATTTTGATAATTGCTAATTTTAGTGGTTATAATTAATCTAGCTTTTCCTAATTTTTTCAGGACTTTACTAACAACTGCTAATGATTGTTGAGGAGTAATTAAGTCTGTTTTTAATACTTGTTTACAACTTGCTACTGTATCTTCATTAATGTGGATAAGTTTGAGAAATATCTGCTTTGCAACTTGACGTTCTCTGGCACTAAAAGAATGATAAATTGCATAAGCTTGTTTTTCTAGACAACCTTTAACTCCGCCTAAATTAATATATTGATTGAGAGTAAATTGATTGTTTCGCTGCTGTCGCCATAATTCTGTTAAAGTATATTGTAAGAGTGGCAAACTACCATTATTTTCTGTATGAGTAACTATTTGTTCGACTAATTCTGGGTGAATTTCTATACCTACTTGTTTGGCTGGTTCGGCGATCGCTTCTTGCAATTCTAGTCGAGTCATCGGTGTTATTGTGACTAAATGGGATTGAATTTGTTTAGCTAAACCTGAATATTCTTTTTCAAAGCATTTACTTAAAAATTCTGCTCCCATAGTAATGATTAATAGAAATGTAGTAGCATGAGAATTAAGTCGATCATTTCTCTCTATTCCTCCCATTAAACATTCAAAAAATAGTTCTCGTTCTATTCTGTCTGAACATAGGGTAAAAACTTCTTCAAACTGATCTATTACCATTACTATCCGGGAAACTTGAGTATTTTGCAATACTTGTTTAAACCCAGTATTTCCCTGATTAATTAGTTCTTCAATTTCTAGAGGCGAATTAATTATTCGCTCAAGATTTGTATTTGTTTTTTCTTGATTTAATTTGTTATTTACAAGATTTTTGATGTTCGGTGGTGGTGTTAAATTTGGTTTTCTCCTGGTTCTTTTTGTTTTTTGTATGGGTGGTGGAGGCGGATTAGGAATTAATGATTTTGGCGATCGCTTTCTTTGTTGCTCTTGCTCAGGATTTGATAATAATTCTGTACTAATTGTTGTATCTTTTCCTGTTAGTAAAGTCTTTAGTTGATAATCTACAAATGCTGCAGCTAAATTTTTTAAAGGATGTTCACCAGGTCTAATAATTAATATTGGCCAAGTCTTACTGCCTGACAATTTTTGCCCTTGTTTCAGTTGATATAATAATCCTGCTTTAACAATACTTGATTTGCCAATTCCACTGGCTCCAACTACTGCTAAAAAATTGCGAGAGCGAATTTTTTCTAAAAGTAGATTTACGACTTTTTTTCTACCATAAAAATACTTTGTATCTTTATCATTCAAGTCAAATGCAGATAATCCCTTATAAGGACAAACTCCAGATGTTAAATCTGTATTTTCTGTATTTTCTTTTTCTCCAGTTAAGAGAATTTCATTTCCAGAATTATGAAATAATGGAGGCAAAGTTGAAAGATTTAGCTTTTGATTTAGATAGTCTATTAAGCGATAATTTGTTACCCAATAATTCTGATTATTTTCTGTTTCTAACGCTTCTAATAAACAATTTGTGAGAAAACTATGTTCTGAATTTATTTGAGTTTGAACTATTTCTGCTGTTTGAGAAACAAAAATAAAACACCTATCATTATCAGTTGATTCTAGATTGCCGAGAGATGTTTGTAAGAAATTAATTTGTTTTTCTTGATGGTAACAGTCTAACCATACTATTTGTTGTTTAATAGGAGATTTTTGTAATAGTTGACTTAACCAATTTAGCGAAATACCCCATTTTCCCTTTTCCGGGTTAGTGTCACTGGTTGCTAAAAATCCTTCTGCTACTCCCCCTTCATCATCTAATAAACTATTTCCCACAAAGAATAATAAAGCTGTTTCTGGAATATTATTTTGAGGATTAAATAATTGAGAAATAGCTTCCTTTAAAGAATTTATACTACTATTTCTTGTTTTTGGGTTAGGATCTACTTGCGAGTACCCTTCTATATTAACCTCTGGAAAACGCTGTACATGAAAATTGCCATAAGTCTCTAATACCTGGGCGATCGCTTCTGCATCTGCTGCTGGTTTGGTCAGATGTTGAGGTTGGCCTAAGATATTTTTTAATGAAGGATAGTAATTTATACCTACTACTAATGCTTCTCGGTTCATGCACAGTTGCCCACTTTAGTCAAAAATTGAAAGATTGACAATTCTATTGTACTATAG
>JBFRWR010000777.1:0-15822 GCA_051439685.1 Trichodesmium sp. | reverse complement strand
TTAGAATAAAAAGCTGACATAATTGTTGGTATTCCCTCAAAATAATCCCAGAATAAAGCTAGTAAATTATTAATATACTGATGATGTCCTTTCCAATCTAAACCTGTTAGAAAAGATATTCTTGGATCGCCCACGGGTAAATTACTCGTCACTCCTGTTTTCAAATTTCCACAAGATGTTTTAACTTCTACTCCTCCATGAGGAAATTGATCCCAATTAATCACGGATGAGTTATTTAGATACTCCTTTGGTATTAAATCTGGATAACCAGTTTGAGATGGATTAAGTACCAGATGTGAGGAAATATTTGCAAAATTTGAGACAAAAATTGCTCCGATGAATGCTCCAGTTTGCTTCTTATCTATTACTTCAAACAAACTAATACCAACAACTTCTTCAAATATCATTGCCAAAGTAATTACCGTTGTATTTGTCAATAACGCTGCTTTTTCTACTTCTTCCGATGTAAATTTTTCTCCTTTATTAGTGTAAGTAAAGTCTGTATTAGTAGAATTATTAAGGATGTAATTGATTACAGATTGAGGCGATCGCATCTTATCTGTTTCTAACAAAGCAAAAGTTTGAGCAATAAGCTCAGTTGGATGAACTTTTAGGCGTTCAGCAAGTTTTGAAACCACTTCCAATGTAGGACTTTTTAATCCCCGTTCTAAGTCACTAATGTATGTACGATGAGCAGCACCTTCAAAATCTTCCTGTGACAACCCTTCTAGTTGTCTGTATGCAGCAAGCACTCTGCCAAAAGCTTGATTAATAGATTTTTTCATATCTGCATACTATTGCATTCACAACCCATTTTCTACAGGCAATAGTATGCAATATATAAAATATATAGTACAAAATTTACGATTTATACACTATATATAGTTACCTTTAGCCATAATTAACTCTATATATACTTAACTTATATAAATAATTTTAACTCCAAATATTCTACGAAAGCTTTTGACAAACACCCAAATGTAAAAAAAATGGAGGTATACCTCAGCATACCCCCACTCACAAAAGTTAACTTTTACCCCAAGCACTAGCGCATATAGCTTTAAAATCTGGGTAACTTGCACCATAATGAAGACCTCTCCCCCCTGCCCCTCCCCCTCTCCTACAAGGAGAGAAGAAAATATTCTCCCCCTTCCCTTGCAGGGAAGGGGGTTGGGAGGTTAGGTTTTTCACACAGTCTCTGCCGCCGCAGTCTCCACAGCAGGTTGCGGTTGGAACTGGAACATAGAATAAACTACATTCCTACGAATATCCGTCATCATATCCAAGAACAACTCATAACCCTCACTCTTATACTCAATCAACGGATCTTTCTGCCCATAACCCCGCAAACCAACAGACTCGCGCAACGCATCCATCTGCTGCAAATGCTCCCGCCACAAAGTATCAATTTGCTGCAAAATAAAGAAACGTTCCGCATCTCGCATCAAACCACCACGAATCTGATTCACCTGCGCTTCCTTAATATCATAAGCATTCCTCACCTGCTCGTGCATAAAAGTCTTAATGTCATCCATCGACAAATCAAACAACTGCTCCGGAGTTAAGTCTGCCAACAAATACACAAACTGTTTCACCTTCTCCACCAACTTATCCAATTCCCACTCTTCCGAAGGCAACTCAGGATTAATATACGCCTCCACAATATCATCCATAGTTTGCTCCGCATACTTAATCACCTGTTCCTTCAAATCCCTACCTTCTAATACCCGTCGCCGTTCCGCATAAATCGCCCGACGTTGATTATTCATCACCTCGTCGTACTCAAATACCTGCTTCCGCATATCATAATAATAGGTTTCCACCTTCTTCTGAGCGCCTTCCAAAGAACGAGTCAACAACCCAGACTCAATTGGCATATCTTCCTCAACCCCAAACGCCTGCATCATTCCAGCCACACGATCGCCACCAAAAATCCGCAATAAGTTATCTTCCAAACTTAGGAAAAATCTAGTCGAACCGGGGTCGCCTTGTCTCCCCGCTCTTCCCCGCAACTGATTATCAATACGACGTGACTCGTGGCGTTCAGTACCAATAACGTGCAACCCACCAGACTCTATCACTCCATCGTGTTCCCTGTCTGTGTGGCTTTCATATTCTTTGCGAATTAAATTATAAACTTCCCGCAACTTTTGAATAACTGCATCTTGAGTTGGAGCTTTTTCCGCAGCGATCGCCACCTTATCTTCCACAACCAACTCAGGTAACGCTCTCTCTCCCCACTCTTTCACTGCGAAATCTACTGCCGATTTCAACATTGTCTCAGTTTGTTGTGACAACTGCACTGGAAAAATTTGAGGAGAAACTTTCCAAGTTTTCACTTTCTTTTGTGGGTCAAAACCTTTGGCTGAATTTGGCTTCTTCATTCCTGGTACTCGCACCATACCCATACCATTATCATCTTCTGGTTTGACTACTCTCGGCATCAAATACTCCCGTAGTTTCAACCTTGCCATATACTCAGCATTTCCACCCAAAATAATATCTGTTCCTCGACCTGCCATATTCGTTGCAATTGTCACCGCACCGCCACGACCTGCTTGCGCGACAATTTCTGATTCCCGCTCCACATTTTCTGGTTTAGCATTCAGCAGTTGGTGGGGAACTTTCAGTTGACCGAGTAACCTAGATAGTAACTCTGACTTTTCTACACTGGTTGTACCTACTAACACTGGGCGACCTCCCTCGTGCATTTCTGCACATTCTTGAGCGATCGACTTCCATTTTCCTGCTTCTGTTTTATAAACCACGTCTGATAAATCTTTTCTACCAGTTGGTCTATTAGTCGGTACAATTGTTACTTGGAGATTATAAATCTTTTCAAATTCTGTTTCTTCTGTTTTTGCCGTTCCTGTCATTCCCGATAATTTCGGATAAAGCAAAAAGAAATTCTGATAAGTAATAGTTGCCAGTGTTTGGGTTTCTGGTTGAATATCCACCCTTTCTTTTGCCTCGATCGCCTGATGCAAACCATCACTCCAACGTCGTCCTGGCATTACCCTACCAGTAAATTCATCAACAATAACTACTTCCTCATCACGCACAATATAGTTAACGTCTTTGATAAATAATTCCTTTGCCTTCAAAGCGTTAAATACAAAATGTGCCCAAGGATCTTCAGGATTATATAAATCTTGTACTCCTAATAATTGTTCTGCTTCTGCAAAACCCTCATCAGTTAATAACACATTTCGTGCTTTTTCATCTACTTCATAATGTTCATTTTCCTTACTTAAAGCTGCTGCTATTTGTGATGCCTTAATATACTTTTCACTAGGTCTTTCTACTTGCCCAGAAATAATTAAAGGAGTTCGTGCCTCATCTACCAATACTGAGTCAACTTCGTCAATAGTGCAAAAATTAAACGGACGTTGTACTACTTCTTCCATGCTAGTTGCCATATTATCACGCAAGTAGTCAAATCCGACTTCGCTGTTAGTAGCATAAGTAATGTCACAAGCATAATTTCTTTTTCGTTCTTCTGGGTTCATACCCTGTTGAATTAACCCGACGCTTAAACCCAGAAACCGATGCACTTGTCCCATCCATTCCGCGTCCCGTCTTGCCAGGTAGTCATTAACAGTAATAACATGGACACCTTTGCCTGCGAGGCCATTTAAGTATGCTGGTAGGGTAGAAACAAGAGTTTTACCTTCCCCAGTTTTCATTTCTGCTATTTGGCCTTGATGTAAAATGATGCCCCCCAATAGTTGGACATCAAAGTGTCGCATCCCCAAGACTCGCTTTCCTGCTTCTCGGACTACCGCAAAAGCTTCTGGTAGAATTTCATCTAATATTTCTTTTTCTTCATCCTTAGTTCTTGCCTTTGCCAGAGCTTGTCTAAATTCTCCGGTTTTTCCTCTCAGTTCTTCATCTGAAAGGTTTTGAATATCTTCTTCGAGAATATTTATATCTGTCACCCAAGGTTGAATTTTTTTCAGTTTGCGTGCGTTGGGGTCGCCCAGAAGTTTTTTGAACATAGTTATTATCTAAGTAAAGTTAAGCATTAACAGTTACAACAAAATAGTTGTTTGTCTTACCATTTTTTATTGATTTTATCAATATTTTTTTTGAACTATTCAGTTATCAAAAAATAGGTATTAATTATTTTATCTTTTATATAGCGCTAGGGAATAGGGAATAGCGAATAGAGAACAGGAAGTAGTAGACGGTTAAAGAGAAAGAATTAATCATTTAGAGACTGTTTGTAAAAGGAATATTAAATCCAGGCGTAGGGTGGGTTAGGCGACAATAACTATGAATCGTAACCAAAATTAACTTTTCGCCGTAACCCACCGAACATTAAGCCTTATCGCCGTCTTAATCTTTAGTTTACAAATGCTCTCTTATTCGTATGAAATTGATTTGATTTTTAACGCTCGCCAGATGTCTATTAGTCTAAACCGATCCATACTTTGACAACTTCTGACTTCCTCAATCTGGCCATTCTGAACTAAGAGTCCGAAAGTCAAAATTGTTGACCTTGGGATGACAGGAAACACAACCCTTAATATTTATTTGTTGGGGAAGTTCGACTTTTGGATGAAGAGCTTTAAAATAACGAGAACTAGAAATTCTGTAAGGTATTCTCTCATCTTGCTGAGATTTGCGACGAGAAGATACTTGTAGATAATTCCAAATAAGTTGACGTGGTGGATCTACGAGACTAGGGAGTTGTACACCGTAGTGCTGAGAGTCTCTCAAAATTATTTGCCAAGTTTCTGTGGGGAGGACTTGAGGAGGTACTGCAATGTGACAGGTTGCACAATTTTCTAGGTACAATGATAATCCTAACTGATGACGTTTGGGAACTACATCAACATTACTAATTAATTCAGAATCAATTGGTGAAATATTGGTTGCCGTAGATATTTTAGCCATCACCCAACTACAACTTGCAGTCCACAAAAATATTAGTATCAACAACGATAAAAGAGGTGGTAGTTGTCTACGTCTATTTCTGAGATTAGCTTTTGACATGAATATAATATTTGTAATGCCTCCTTGAATATATTTTTATCTGACTAAACAATAGGAACTTTCATACCTTCTTTTGCCAGAAACCCATTAGGAAATACTGATTGGAGAGCAACTTGGACTTCATCCAAGAATTTATCATTATGAGCTGGGTTATGTTGAAACATCGCTATTTGTTTCACCCCTGCTTTTTTTGCTATTTCTACACCTACTTCCCAAGTAGAATGTCCCCAACCAACTTTAGAAGATTTCGCATCATAATACTCTTCATTTGTATAAGTAGCATCATAAATTAGTAAATCAGCATCACGAGCCAGATGAAGTACATTTTTATCAAAACGATCTTCATAATGTTCTGTATCTGGACAATAAACGACTGTTTTACCTTGCCAAGACACTCGATATCCAATAGCAAAATTTGGATGATTTAGAGGACCTGTTTCAATCTCAATATCATCAACCTTAATGACATCCCCTTGAGTAAAATCATAAAACTTCATCTCTGAACCCATTACCTGTAAAGGAATAGGAAAGTTAGGATTAACCATTTGATCGGCTAAAGATTCCTTAATTGTAGTACCATCAGGTGCTATTGACCCATATATATGAAATTTATTAATTGGCACAAATGCAGGTACAAAAAATGGGAACCCTTGAATATGGTCCCAGTGAGTCTGACTAAAAAAGATATGGGCTTCTACTGGCATTTGTTTGAGTAGGTTTAAACCTAATACTCTTAAGCCTGTACCTCCATCAAAAATTAAACGTCTTTTTCCAACCCGCATTTCTACGCAGGAGGTATTACCACCATAGCGAACTGTGCTATGACCAGGGGTAGGTATCATACCTCTAACCCCCCAGAATTCAACAATAAAATCGCTTTGCAAGTTGCTTAACTGAGTAATTGTTTCCTCAGAATGTGATATTGGGGCTGAAGATTCTGAAGACTGCATATTTCTATGTTTCAGACTTTCGGTTAGTATGAATTTGTGAAAAATTGATAAGTTATCAATTTAGCTTATTTTAGCAAAATGAGTTATTACTCATTACTAGAACATCCTAATCTAATTTAGTATATAAAGCTCTAATTAAGTAAAAAAATTTATTGATAAGCTTGAAATTGCTATAGTACATGGCAATTCTATTTGAGCCGTGTACAAAATTTTAATACATTTTAGGGTATAGGGAACGGTTCAATAATTGATAATTGATAAATGAACTCTATTTAGTAAAAAGTAAAAATAATGCCGATGAATACTCAGGAGTTGTCAATTAAACAAAAAAAATCAGACTTGATTGACTTGAAAGAACAAGTCTTAAAATGGCTTTCTCTTCATGTTCCCAGTCCCCGAATTAAACATATTCTGAGAGTGGAAAAAATGGCAGGGGAACTGGCTAGCTGTTATGGTCTAAATCAAGAAAAAGCAAAACAGGCAGGATTAATGCACGACCTAGCTAAATATTTTTCTGCCCAGACTTTATTACAAACAGCTAAGTTAGAAGGCTTAGAAATAGAGCCAGTATCAGCAGCTTGTCCTCATTTACTTCATGCAGATATTAGTGCAATTGTGGCCAAAAAAGAATTTGGAATAGAAGACCAAGAAATCTTAGCAGCGATCGCTAACCACACATTAGGCTCTCCTGGTATGAATGATTTAAGTTCTATAGTTTTCTTGGCAGATACTTTAGAACCGGGTAGGGGTGATACGCCAGAACTAGAGTATTTAAGAGAACTTAGTTACAAAAATCTCTACCAAGCAGTTTGGCTAACCTGTGATTATACTATAAAACATCTACTTCATTTAGAGCGTTTAATTCACCCAAAAATTATTTTAACCAGAAATTGGTTTATAGAAAAGTCCAAAAAAACAAGTCAATCAAAACAATGATTGGGCAAGCATTAAATTATCAAGATACAATCAATCTATCGGCCAAAAATTAGCCAAAATCAATTAGCAATTAATTAAGGAAATAGAGAATTTGATGTCAAATTATCCTCATATTCAATCCTTGTCAACTCAAACAAATCTAACAAATGCAAAACCGGATCAAACCTTAGAATTAACATCAACCATTGTTAACGCAGCATTGGACCGCAAAGGAGATAAGATTGTTGTAATTAAAGTATCAGAAGTATCTTATTTGACAGACTATTTTGTAATTATTACAGGTTATTCTCATGTTCAGGTAAGAGCAATATCTCAGGCGATAGTCCAAAAGGTAGAACAAGAGAGGCAAATTTCTCCAGTAGGAGTCGAAGGCCAAAGAGAAAGTTCTTGGGTATTAATGGATTATGGTGATGTTATCGTCCATATATTGAAGCCTGAAGAACGAGAGTTCTATAATTTAGAAGCATTCTGGAGTCAAGCCGAAAGAATAGATATCTCATCATTAATCAATTAGACTAACTGTCAATGTGAATTGCTTCTTTACTCGTATAAAGTAAGTCAGGAAAAAAAATATTTATAATGACACAGATAACATCTCAAACTCCCGTTCCACCAGAACAGCAACCTGCCAATGAATATGAAGAACTTAAAAATTCCTGGTTATTTTCTTGGGTAATATTAGAAAGAACTCAATATGTGAGGAAGCTAGTCTGGGTTTGGGTGTGGAGTTGGTTAATATCAGGCCCAGTAGCAGCAGCAAGTTTTCCTCCAGAAAAATATTTGGTGCATTTCTTACTGAGTGGTTCAGCAGGTGCAAGTTTAATTCTAATTTTGGTATTATCACGACTCTATTTAGGTTGGAATTATGTGCGATCGCGTCTGATGAAAACTACTGTTTTTTATGAGGAGTCTGGTTGGTATGATGGACAAACATGGCTAAAAACACCAGAGGAAATTACCAAGGATAGATTAATAGTCAGTTATCAAGTTCAACCACTTATCCAAAGATTACACAAAACTTTTTATAGTTTGATATTCCTAATTATGATTGGTAGCACTATCTGGTTCTCTGTATAAAAAGACTCTAAAAATCCATTAACAGAGACACTTATTTTTTAGGATAAAATTCATTCAATAATGGATAATTAATAATTGATAATTGATAATTGATAATTGATAATTACCTCTCCCTCAAAGGCAGAGGATTGAAGAAAATGAAAATTTTTTCTTGTTTCTCCTTTACTTGTTTCTCCTTTAAAGGAGAGGCTTTAAACCTTAATTATTTGGTAATTTTTAGTTAGTTTATAAGAAACAAGTTATTAATAAAATAACTGCAAAATCTTATTAGTCAAAAAATGAAAAAACCAGCATTTTCTCCTATTAGAAGGTACTTATGTTTGTGATTTGAGAGAATAGGGAATAGAGAATAGAGTCATTTTTACCTACTTAATACGGAATCTGCTGTAATAAAATCAAGTATCTGTAAATATTTATCTATTATTAACATTCAGATTTTGTATAGAGCATAATCGACTAATAGCTTTTTAATTAATGAAGAAAATTTGCCGATCTGCTTTGAGAGTAATTTTGAATTTTTGCTCAATCTTTAAATTTTACTTCCTCTTTTAAAGATAAAAGAATGAATTATTAAAAATCGCTTGATACTATAGCATTCCTATTTTATTTGTGTATAAAAACCTTACTGCTTTTAGGGAAGAGGGAACAGGCAACAGGCAACAGGCAACAGGCGGGAGTTTCAAGTTTTTTATCTACTTTTTAATTTGTCACGACCTATTTAGGATTGCTATATCAGTATAGTTATTCTGAATAAGACTGGGAAGAATGTTTCTTTCCGGGAAAGGGTTTCAGCAAAAAAACTGTTTCATCCTTATTTCAAATGACTATATTAGAAAGCATTCATCAAGTAAATCTTAAGGTAAAATATTTTTATTTGGTGGGTTACTGCACACCTTAAATCAGGAAAAATTAGAGTAATATCCCCAGCTAACCTACCCTACAAGTAGCTTAAAGTTTTGTTTATAATGGTCTCTTAAGCTCAAAAAAATTACTGTCTAACTAAAATTAATTACATATCGAGCTAACCAGATTATGCTTTTATTAAACCAGAAAATTTATTTTGCACTATATTTTTAGATACTTTCTCAAAGTTAAAAGTATAGTTAAATAATGTATTTAATCAATACTTAACCTACCCAAAATAATAACAAAAGAATCAATAAAAATGACCAGGGGAAAAAGAACACAAACGGCACCATTAGAAGTAAGACTACTCAGAGAAGGTATTGTTGAATCAACTCACCAAGTTCAGGCCACTGTTTCCGATCATAGAGGTCGAGTTTTATCCGTGGCCGGAGATGCGGATACAGCAACATTTGTCCGTTCAGCTCTCAAACCATTTCAAGCTCTAGCAGTTACTACTACAGGAACTCTAGAAACCTATGACTTAACTGATATAGATTTAGCTACTATCTGTAGCTCCCATCAAGGAACAATAGAGCAATCAAGACAAGTATTTAATATTTTATGGCGTTGCGATATTGATCCATCAAAATTACAATGTCCAACTCCACCCGATAAAAATAGTCCTTTGCAATATAACTGTTCTGGTAAGCACGCAGGTATGCTAGCCGTTTGTCAGCAAAGAAATTGGGCAATGGAGTCTTACCTACAAATGAAACATCCAGTCCAGCAGTTGATCATTAGCAAAGTGGCTGAATTGTTGGCCATGCCTGCAGAAGAATTTATCGGCGCTCGTGATGACTGTGGGGCGCCAACTTATCTTCTACAAATGAGTCAAATGGCCACCTTGTACGCAAAACTAGCTTCAGGTAATAGTTTGGATTTAGAACGGATTGTTAGGGCCATGACTTATCATCCCGAAATGGTTGCGGGAGAGGGAAGTTTCGATACAGAGTTAATGCGCTTGACTTCAGGAGAACTTGTCAGTAAGTCCGGAGCTGAAGGAGTTCAGTGTATTGGTCGAGTAGGTGAAGGCATGGGTTTAGCTATTAAAGTTAATGATGGTGCAAAAAGAGCGAAATATGCAGTAGCTATTCATTTATTAACTCAGATGGGTTGGATAAGTCCCACAATAGCGGAAACTCTGGCCGAAAATTATATGTCACTCAGCAATGTTAAGCGTTTAGAAGTAGATGGAGAAATATCTATGATCTAGTGTTGATGGACCTTCAGAAAAAAAAATGAAAATATTTGACTAAGGGGTTGCAATTTTTATTTGGTTATGGTTATAATGAAAAAGTTGACGCGGGATAGAGCAGTCTGGTAGCTCGTCGGGCTCAAGTTATAAGGTTAAAGATAGTAGTAAATCAAGCCTAAATAGAAACCGCTATTTTGATAGCTTGAAGCTTTAACTTGTAAAGGGCGGCATATAAAGAAATTTATATGTGATTACTTGTCAAATTCGGGGAAGCCGTTAGCGGGGTAATCCCGAGCCAAGCTCCAAAATTAAGGAGAAGGTGTAGAGACTGGTTGGCAGGTATCCTAGCAGTTCTAAATTTATAGAAGCTGAGGGTAAAGGGACAGTCCAGACTACAAACTAATTCTGAATGTTTCAGAGTTAAGGCAGTGAAAGCTGTAGTAGTAAGCATAACCCGAAGGTCGGTGGTTCAAATCCGCCTCCCGCCATTAATTGAATAGAATTACTTTTAGTAGGGAAGTTAAGTTTAACTTCCCTACTAAACTTTTTGGTATTTACTCTTTTTTCAAATAGGGAACAGTAGATTCTTAAGAGGGTATCTGTAAATAAAATATTAAATCCTTTTGTAGTGGACTGACACATCTAATTTTGTGCGTTAGATTTGGGGGCGTGTTTACTCGATCTAATGCTTAAACTCGTTAATTTAACGGGAAAACCCGCCCCTACAAATTTGCACCATTTTAGCTTTGTCGGTCCAGTAGGGTGGGTTTTGCTGACGCAACATGTTTGCGGAGCATTCCATCAGGAAAAAGGCACAGATTAATACTTAAACTTAATAGTTTGGTGTGATTTGCCGTAACCCACCAATAAGTGACCTTACAGCATTACTTAAGATTTATTTTATAGACACCCTCTAAAGGATTCCAGGATTTATAAATGTCAAATAGAATCTTGTAGGGGGCGAATCGCGATTCGTCCCTACCACCAAAATTTTACAACTTACAGCAGATTGCATTTTAGTGAGGTACACCCGTCGCGGGCAAGATGCCCGCACTGGGAACATTTAATTATTAATTTCTGTACTTCATATACCTGGAATCTGCTGTAAATATAATCAAGCATAGAAACCGGGTTTGTATTAGATGGCTTACAATATTAGTATTTTTATCCAACAAACCTGGTTTTTTATAGGACATAGTTCGATTCACCAATCCCCAGAAGTTATGAGGTACAGTTGTTTTTCCTCTTTTCTATTCCCTATTCCCTAGCACGATATCAAGCAACTTGAGCAAATAATTCTTCCCAGTTCATTGCCTTTGCTTCTGGTTTAGCAACTATTTCTACTATTTTATTACCAGCTCCAGTTTGAAAAAGAGATTCAACAGAAACTTCTGCTACTTTAGTACGAGGAATACTACCTTCAAATAGAGTATCTGCTGAAGACATAACTATTGAGTCTGAGTTGTCTTCATTTTTCAGACCTCCTGGTCTTACAATTGTATAAGTTAAACCGCTTTTTTGGATATATTCTTCAGCTTGCTTTTTCCAGTATAAAATCAACCAAAATAAATTAAGGGGATGAAAAAATTGGGATACACATAGAGAAGAAACAAGAACAAAGTGTTCAATTTGATTAGCTTTAGCTACATCGACTAAGTTTTTCGTACCTTGATAATCTACTTGATAAGGCCCTGTTATATCTAAACTTGGCTTTGCACCAGTAGCACATAATAAGACTGTAGTATCAATCATAGCTTTTTCCAGAGTAGCAGGAACAAGAACGTCACCAACTACTAATTCTGTTTCTGGGGGTAAAATTTCTTTAGCTGTTTCTAAGTTTCGGACTAAAGCTTTAACAGGTATATTACGATTAATTAGGGTGGATACTATTCGCCTTCCTGTTTCTCCAGTTGCCCCTACTACAAGTGCTTTCATATTTTTCTCCTTAAATTATGTAATTTATTAATTGCATTGTATGAATTAATGTAAAGCTAGTATAACTAAAAATTCTTGAAAAGAGACCAAAAAATCAAGATAGTTACAGTAAAATTTTTTAGAAAGACTAATATAGCAAATTCCACTAATGAAAAATTGGAAATATTTTAGATTAATTATTGTTACTGTATTTTTCTTGATTTTGCCTCCATCTTTAATAACAGAGAAAGTACAGATATATGCAAAAGCTGTTGCACAAGAAACTAATAAAGAGAGCGATCGCCTTACGCAAGAAAACTTAAAAACTGAAGCACAGCAACTTGATGATAAAGCGAAAGAGCAATTTGAAAATGGGGAATTAGAAACAGTCTTAGAGACTTTGCAGCAACTCCTAGATATTCATCAAAAGTTAGGCGATCAAGAACAAATTGCTACAACTCTACACACTATTGGTATAGTTTATTCTAAACTCAGTCAATATCCCCAAGCATTAGCATCATTAAATCAGGCACTAAAAATGCGTAGACAACTAGAGGATAATCCTGCTATTGCTAGCACCTTAAATGAAATAGGTGTGATCTACGATCGCCAAGGTAAATATCCAAAAGCTATAGAGTTTTATGAAGAAGCTTTAGAAATGGCTCACAAGGAAAAAGATAATGTTAATCTTACTGCAATTTTAAGTAATCTTGGCTTAGTTAATTCCAGGTTACGTCGCTATCAGCAAGCTATAGATTTTTATCAGAAAGCTTTACAAAATAATCCTCCCAACAAAGCCACAATTTCAACTTATATTGGAGCAGTTTATCGCTACTTAGAAGAGTTTTCTAACGCTTTAAAATTTTATCAACAAGCGTTAGAAATTTACGAAGAAAATCAAGACAATTTGAATATAGCAAAAACTCTAGATGAAATAGGTGTAGTTTATCGAAGACAGGAAAAATATTCCCAAGCACTAGAATATCATCAACAAGCATTAGCTATTAATGAAGAGTTAGGTGACAAGGAAGGTAAATCTGCCTCTATTCATAATATTGGTCTAGTGTATCGAGAGTCCGGTGAATATTCTCAATCTCTAGAATTTTTGACTCATACTTTAATTCTCGATCAACAACTTGAAAATCTGAATGGGGAAAGAATTAGTCTAGCTGATATCGGAAAATTATTAGAAAAACAGAATCAACCAGAATTGGCAATCATATTTTATAAAAAATCAATTAATATTACAGAAAAAATTCGCAAAGATATAGAGACTTTACCAGTAGAAGAACAAGAGTCTTATGTAGATGGCTCTATTAGTGAAATATATAGGGATTTATCTAATTTATTACTTGCAGAAAAACGAGCTATAGAATCACAGCAAATAGTCGATTTGTTGAAAGTACAAGAAGTATTTGAGTATATGAGAGGTATGGAACCTGATCATCAGAAATCTAATGAAATTATCATGTTAGAAATGGAAAATATTTTCACAGAAAAATATAATGATTTCTTAAAAGAAATAGCTGCAAATGCCGGGCAAAATCAGGATATTTCATTAGAAAAATTAGTCACTATTCACGATTTTCTTAGTAGTGAAGAAATAACAGAAATTAAGTCAGAAATAAACAAGAAAGCTAGCAGTCAAAGACTTAGCCCTGAGATGTTAGTTCAGTTACAGGCTGAACTCAAAGAACATCAAAAAGAAAATGCAGTAGTCTTATATCCCTTAATTTTAGAAGATCGCCTGGAATTAATCTTAGTTACTCCTAATTCTCCCCCAATTCATCGTACTGTTTTAGTTAACAAGAAAGAATTTGAGCGAGTGCTTTTGATATTTAGGTTAGGATTAATTGATATCAGAGAAGTTAATAATATCTCTGATTCTAGAGCTGTGAAAGCGGGATTAAAACTTTATAATTGGTTGATTGAACCAATAGAAAATGATCTAAAAAAAATTCAAACTATTATTTATGCAGCAGATGGCAAGCTCCGTTATATTCCTTTAGCAGCTCTATATGATGGAGAAAAATGGCTGGCAGAAAGGTTTAAAGTTAATAATATTACTGCTGCAAGTATTATAGATTTAAGCCCTAGAAGAAATAGAAATATCCGAATTTTGGCAGGTGCTTTAAATCAAGGAAATTATAGCTTTTCAATTGGTGGAAGACAGTTTGAGTTTAAAGCTTTGCCTTTTGCAGGAGTAGAAGTAGAAAAGCTAGCTAGTATATTTCCTCAAACCAAGAAATTATTAGGAGATGATTTTAGTAAACAATTTATGGAATTAAGGATGGGTAGCCATAGTTTAATACATTTTGCCACTCATTCTGTTTTTATTAGTGGCAGTCCAGAAGACTCTTTTATATTATATGGAGATGGGGAACTTGCTAACTTACGAGAAATAGAAAATTGGAATTTATATGGTGTAGAATTAGTAGTTTTGAGTGCCTGTGAAACTGGTAAAGGAAAACAGCTAGGAGATGGTTCAGAAATTCTCGGTTTTGGTTATCAAATGCAAGCTGCTGGTGCAGCAGCAAGTTTAGCAACTTTATGGCAAGTAGACGATCGCGGTACTTCTGAATTTATGAATGATTTTTATACAGCTTTAAAGGATGGAATAAATAAGACTGGAGCTATACAAAAGGCACAAATTGCTATGATTAATAGTGAGTATAATCATCCTTATTATTGGGCGCCATTTATTTTAATTGGCAATGGATTTTGACATATCCAAAAATGAAAAATAAAATCAATTATTATCCATAAATTATCAATTAATTCCCCCTATTCCCTGTTCCCTATTCCCTCTTTTCTGGATATGTCTAATGGAGAATGTTTATACCTTACAGAGCTTTTCAGGTCAATGAACCACACTAAAAAAATGATAATCCAGTAGGGAGGTTGCATGCAACGTCTGTGGTCTATTCAAATGAAAACCGCTGTAATTGGCCTTGCATAGGGTGCGGGATGAATTAGTGTGTGTGGGAAATGTGGGAATTTTGGGGAGATTCAATATTAAAGTAGGGATTTTCAAATTGATGAACCACATCTCTATAACCAAAACCTTGTAGGGAGATTGCATAGATACTCCCTAGTGTAGTCTACTGAAATGAAAACAGTTGTAATTTTTCAGTAAGTCCTCTAAATGTAAGCTATGGTTGACAATTTCTATACCGTTAGATATAATATTTTTTAGCTTGTTTGATAAATAAAGTACATCTACAATCAAAGCCTATCTACTCTCAATAGATCAGAAAGACGTCTATCGTCGTTGTTTCTGTTTGATTGAGCAATAGTTAGTCACAAAAATTAATGTTTTATTGGGTGTCGTTATTGCTATACTGAACTGACAGTAGGTTAAAACAGATTGTTAAACGCTGTTAACAATCTAAATTTTAACCATCTAACACACTTACTAGACTGACACAGCTAATGGGTGCTGATGACAGAGATTTTAATGCTGCTGTCAATTTGGAAAACTATATATATCAGTAGCTTGAGTTCCAAGCAATTTTAAGCCTGTGGAGAAGATAAGTTACAGACAATAGTCGGTGGTCTTCTGTGTTTCCGCAGCATTGCGGAACGCAAAACAGGAAGCTAGACTCCAAAACTCAAATTTTCATTTGGGTAAGTTTGGGTAAGTTCATTAGAACGGAATTATCTATATTATAACACAGGAGCAGGACATCTCTTCTGTTAAAACTGCGGTCAGTTTTTTTCTGGCTGAAGAATCCCGCACTCTACCGTAGGGGAGCGTCGGAAGTATGTCAAACCAGGATGTTCTACTAGCACTGTTTTCGCAGTGTCCATAATTTAGTGGGGGGGGTTGAATTTATATTCAACCAA
>JBFRWR010000776.1:0-7271 GCA_051439685.1 Trichodesmium sp. | reverse complement strand
CTTGGTTTGCCTAAAATCCTGACTTTTTGATAGTTTGAGCAAGAATTGTTGCACTTTTTCTGGATAAAAAAAGACTATAACCTTTACAGATAAAGACTTTTAGATTTAATCAGCAGAGCAATAATTAGGAGTCAGGAGTCAGGAGTCAGGAGTCAGAATTTCCGGTATTGCATCAGCAAAGTGTGGGATTAAGTCGCGTAGGGCGGGTAAATATAATCTCAAAGCATTTATATAGAACCCCTGAGTCGCTCTATAAAATTAGCTGGAGAGATGGGGAGATGATGAAGCAAGGGGCTATTTTTATACTTTTTTCCCTATTCTATTTGACCGAAATTCTGACTCCTGATTCCGCGCCTCCGCGCCTCCGCGCCTCCTGTCTCCTGTCTCCTGTCTCCTGTCTCCTAATCCTCACTTTTGCAAAGATACTGTTAGGGGTTCTATAAAGGTTAAGTGCATTTTGGTCGCGAAAAAAGTGCAAATTTATTAGCCTTGAAGACTAAAAAGTTAGGACTCCCCTGGGATAGGGGAAAAAAAGTGCTAGGATATTTCCTGATATTCAATTCCGTAACGGTTTTAACCAGAGGTAATTATCAATTATCCATTATCCATTATCAATTAATGAATCCTCCCCTACTCCCCCGATCGCCTACTCCTGAAAAAAGACTTTTGAGCGCCAACCCTAATTATAGTGGTTTCATCTTGATAATGATGAACTTAAACCTACCCAAATTTTTAGTTAATTAATGTTACTTAAATATTGGTTAGTTAACTTCATATTCAGATATTGACTAACCATAACTATTAATTCATTTTGATTTGAATTATCTTATAATACCCATCTATAAAATTTAGCAAAAGAGTAATAGTAATAGTGGCCACCTGATTGATAAATTAATCTGAAGGCAATAATGACTTGATCTGATTAATAAATTCTTGATGATCGACTACTGGTTTAGAAATATAACCATCAGCACCACTTTGGTTTAAAAATGATTCTCGATCGCCTGCCATAGCATGAGCTGTTACTAATATAATTGGTAATTTCTTTGTTTCAGGTTCAGCTTTAAGAATTTGAGTAATTTTAATACCATCGACAGGTTTACCCTGGTAAACACTACGAGCTAGAGAAACGTCCATCAAAATCAAGTCAGCTTCACCTGACTTAGCTATTTTCACTACTTCTTCCACATCTTCTGTGTGTTTAACAGCTAAACCACCTCTTTTTGTCAAAATTTTGGAAAAAACTCTAGCATTAACTTGATCGTCTTCTACAATCAAAACAGTTTTCATATTAAGTCTCCTGTTAAATATCCGTGAGTGTAATGACTTCCATCATTGAGTTTAGACTAAACTAGATTAGGGAAGCCAATTTTAGATTAATTATTTTTTATTAAATAAAATTCAAAAGTAAACAAAGGTTTGCTCAACTTACCAAAAATTACTATCTCATATTTTTCTCATAGTTTACTGTCAAATTTGAAAATTTTGGTTGCCAATATCAAGAATTATAGTCATTTAGATTATTTGCAGATACCTCATAAATCAAGTATAAATATTAATAAACTTTTGTGGTGGAGGCATCTTGCCTACTACAACTATATCTAATCTGCTGTAAGTCTCAGAGCAATCAGAGTAAAAGTAAATCAGCTCAACCAATTCTATCTACCATAATTCTTAAAGGTAAATTTTTTCAGGGAAAATTTTTAAACATAAATACGTTTTCCTATAATAAATTATGATCAAAGGATTTTAACTGTATTATTTACTATCTCTAAGTCTTTTTTTTCCCATAGACAGAAAAGTAGAGAAAAAAATTACCACTTGATGGATATTTGTCGAGTTGGATGTTAAATGTCATATTCTCTAATGCTAAATAACACAGATCAAAGGACTAGGAAAATATTATAGAAAGAGGAGTAAAGGGATTCACCCCTCAACTAAAATTTTGAAAACCTACTCAAAGGCTGTGAATTTAGTCGTTGCAGTACAGATAGTGTTAATGGGCAAATTCATTAAATATTTAATAATCTGGTCTAAGATATCACAAAATTGCTTTTCTGTGCCTGTAACACTTAGTATTTTTCTATATTATATTTACACTCTTGTTGGCTTCAAAAGATAACACATCACTCTAGCAAAACATATTTAAGATATCAAACTCTGTTTTCCTAAATCAGATAAAAATACCTTGAGGACACCACAATTAATTATTGTAATAACATTTAGACTCAGTGTCTCAATAGTAGTTTGCAAATTTTTATACATTTTAATCCAAATAGTAACTCATGGCCAAACAATTAAATCTACTTTCCGGGCAAGTAATTAGTACAGCACTACATATCGAGATGCAGCAATCATATCTTGAATATGCCATGAGTGTGATTGTCGGTCGAGCCTTGCCAGATGTGAGAGATGGACAAAAACCTGTTCATCGCCGAATATTATATGCTATGCACGAACTTGGCCTTACTCCAGATAGACCATTTAGGAAATGTGCCAGGGTAGTTGGAGATGTACTGGGAAAATATCATCCCCATGGCGACCAAGCTGTTTATGATGCGATGGTGCGGATGATTCAAGATTTTTCTAGTCGTTATCCTTTACTGGATGGTCATGGAAATTTTGGCTCTATAGATAATGACCCCCCTGCTGCCATGCGTTACACAGAGAGTCGTTTGGCATCTATTGGTAATGAAGGTTTACTTACTCAAATTGGTGAAGCTACAGTTGACTTTACCAACAACTTTGATAGCTCTCAGCAAGAACCTAAAGTATTACCTGCACAGTTACCGTTTTTATTACTAAATGGTTCTGCTGGAATTGCGGTAGGGATGGCTACCAATGTTCCACCACATAATTTAGGAGAGGTAGTAGATGGCCTTATTGCTTTAATTGATAATCCTAATCTTTCTGATGAAAAGTTATTTCAATTAATTCCTGGGCCAGATTTTCCCACTGGTGGAGAAATTGTCGGTACTGATGGAATTTTTGATGCTTATACGAAGGGTCGAGGTAGTATTCCTATCAGGGGTGTAGCCACTATAGAGGAAGTACCGACAGGTCGTGGACGACGCACAAAAACGGCCATTGTAGTGACAGAGTTACCTTTTCAGGTGAATAAAGCAGGTTGGATTGAGAAAACAGCAGACTTAGTTAATAGTGGGAAAATAGAAGGTATTGCTGATTTGCGGGATGAAAGCGATCGCTCTGGTATTAGGGTTGTGATTGAGTTAAAACGTGAAGTTGACCCTGGGGTGGTATTGCACCATCTTTACCAACATACTGATTTACTTTCTAAGTTTGGTGCTATAATGTTGGCTTTGGTTGATGCTCAACCACGGCAGTTATCTCTACGTTCACTGCTACAAGAATTTATTAATTTTCGGGAAGAGACTTTAACTCGTCGGTATAGTTATGAGCTAGAAATTGCTCAAGCTAGGTCTCATATTTTAGAGGGTTTACTAACAGCTTTAACAGAATTAGATAGAGTAATTGATATTCTGAGAAATGCACCTGATGGCAGCACTGCGAAGGTTAGTTTTCAAGAAAGTTTAGGTTTAAGTGAAAATCAAGCTGATGCTATTTTAGCAATGCCAATGCGTAGATTAACTGGTTTAGAAAAACAAAAATTACAGGAAGAATATCAACAACTAATAGAAACTATCCAAGAATTAGAAAATTTATTGAGCGATCGCCGTCAATTACTTAAGGCATTAAAAAAAGAATTACGCAGTCTAAAACGTAAATATAATGACCCTCGGCGCACTCGAATTATTACTAAATCAGACTTCAAAATTGGAAGTAATATCGGTTCTGTTTCTCAACAGAAAAAGACATTAAAAACTAGCGATATTGAAACAGATAAACCAACTAAAGGTAGAGGCAGAAAATCAAAAGGTACAGCAGTCGAAGCAGAAATTTTGACATTAGAAGCTGCACCACCACCGACAGAGGAAGTTGTTATAGAATTTACTTACAGGGGATATGTGAGGCGACTTGCTGCTAAGGGTTTTGAGAAACATAAAATATCTAAAAAGTCTGAGATTACTATTGAAAATACTGAGGATTTTACAACTAATATAATAGAGACAAAAACTGATGAAACTTTAGTAGTATTAACTCGTACAGGTAAAGCATATCCTCTCAAAGTAAATGATATTCCTGCTATTTCTCATCGTTCAACAAAAAACGATAATAAAGGAGTACCTTTAGTTACTTTATTACCACCATCCGCTACTAAAGAAATTACAGATGCTCGTCAAGAACTAATAATTGCTCAATTTGTTTTAACTCAATTAGAAACAAATAAAGATTTAATTTTATTGAGTAAAAATGGTAAAATTAAACGTTTATCTTTGTCAGAGTTGGATGATATTACTAATCGTGGGATGACAGTAATTAAACTCAAAGAAGATGATGAATTACGTTATGCAAATCTGGCTCAGGTTGGAGAACAAGTAGTTTTGGCAACTTCTGGCGGGCGATTATTAAGATTAGAAATAGATGATGAACAATTACCATTAATGGGAAAAACTGCTCAAGGTTCTCAAGCAACAAGATTAAGAAAACAAGAGGAGTTAGTAGGTTGTATTACTTTGAATGGAGGCTCCAATTTATTATTAGTTTCTGAACAAGGTTATAGCAAACAAATTTCTCTTACTGCTTTGCGAATAGCTAATCGTGGTGGTATTGGTCAGAATGCTTTTCAGTTTACGAAACAAACTGATACTTTAGCAGGGATAGTTGTTAGCGGCTCAGATGTTTTTGTACAAATGTTGACAACTGATAGTAAGGTATTTGGAATAATTGCCGATTCGGTCAAAGTTTTGGGACAAGATGACCGGGGCGCTCGCTTGCTCAAATTGGCTGGGAAGGAGAGAGTTATTAAAGTGGTTGGTTATTAGAAAAGTAGGGAATAGGGAATAGGGAATAGGGAGTAGGGGAAGACTTACAAGGGTATGTTTTTTAGAATTATCCCCTTGGGTGTTGAAAGTGTGGGGAGTGTGGGGAGTGGGGAGGACTTTTGACCCATTTTTTCTATAAAAAGCACAGTTTTGTTGAAATTTAAAAATTTATCCATGTAAGGGTGAGAGTAGGGAGTAGGGAGAAATAATTGATAATTTCTGCACGATAATTGATTTTTTTCTGCTCGGAGATATCTAATCTAGATATATCAAGTAACATTAATTAAAGTAGCACTTAGCACTTAGCACTCAGCACTCAGCTATCAGCAATGGGGGACTTAAACCCAAGATGTTTGACATTTCTAAATCCTGGAATCTTTTAAAAGTCTGCTGTTCCCTATTCCCTACTCCCTATTCCCTATTCCTTTGACTGATATAGCACTACACATTAAGGTGTTTGACATTTCTAAATCCTAGAACCCTTTGAAAAAGTCTGCTATTCCCTATTCTCTACTCCCTATTCCCTACTCCCTATTCGCTAGCGCGTAGCGCTATAACTGAAATGTCTCCTTCTTTAGTCAAAAATAACTCAGATATTTCCCGAAAGTTGCGCCACAATATAGGGAGAGTACAAATTCCTAAAAACTTGACTATTTTTGATAAATATGGTAATGGAGCAACTATCCAAAAATTTTCAATTTGAAACCAGCACAAAACCAAAATTAGATTATGACTTAGTGATTGTGGGTGGAGGTATCGCCGGAACTTCTTTAGCTTGCGCCCTGAAAAATTCTGGGTTAAAAGTAGCATTAATTGAAACTCAACCTAAATCTGTAGTTGCAGCTAGAAAACTTGCTTATAATTTATCCCTAATGTCAGGTCGAATATTAGATGGCATTGGAGTTTGGCAAAAAATTCTGCCTAAAATTACTACATATCAGCAAATCAGTCTTTCTGACGGTAACTATCCCCGCACTGTCCAATTTTATCCTGATGATTTGGCAGCCACTGGTAAGAAACCAACCTCAAAGGAAGGACTGGGTTATGTGGGAGAACATCAAGTAATGTTGACCGCAATGCAAGAATTTTTGGCAGACTCTGACCAACTTACCTGGTTATGTCCAGTGGAAGTTTTGCAGGTAAACTATCAATCAGATTTTGTGGAAGTCCAATTAAAATCGAAGGATACAGATAAATCTGCTGAGGATGAAACTTTTACTGTTAGGTCTCGGTTAGTAATAGGAGCAGATGGGGCAAAGTCTCCCATTCGTGAAGCTGCTGGTATTAGTACCCATGGTTGGAAATATTGGCAGTCTTGTGTGGCAATGACCATTAAAATTGAAAAGTCTCACAATAATATCGCCTTTGAGAGATTTTGGCCAAGTGGTCCGATGGGGGTTTTGCCATTGCCGGGAAATAGATGTCAGGTAGTATGGACAGCTCCCCATGCTGAAGCGAAGGCGTTACAGGCGTTGGACAAAGAGGAATTTTTGGCAAAGTTGGAGTATCGCACTGCGGGAAAATTAGGTAAATTAGAATTGTTGAGCGATCGCTACGTCTTCCCTGTCCAGTTAATGCAGAGCGATCGCTATATTCAACACCGTTTAGCTTTGATAGGAGATGCTGCTCACTGTTGTCATCCTGTAGGTGGTCAAGGTTTGAACATGGGTATTCGGGATATGGCGGCGATCGCTGAAGTGATTAAAACTGCCCATCAGCAAGGTGAGGATATTGGAGATATTAGAGTATTAAGACGTTATGAAAGTTGGCGCAGAAAGGAGAATTTTGTAATTTTAGGAGTTACTGATTTTCTTGATAGAATGTTTTCTGGTACTTTGTTACCTATAGTGGCGGTTCGTCGTTTAGGTTTGTGGGGTATGGGAATAGTTCCGATGTTTAAGTCTTTATCTTTGCGAGTGATGACTGGTTTATTTGGTCGTCACCCAGAATTGTCTGAAATTTTGTCAGTGAAGTAGATATTGTAGGGGCAATTTCCTACGGTGTAAATTTGTAGGGGCGGGTTCCACATTAAATTAATGATTTTAACCATTAAATCAAATAAACCCGCCCCATAAATACCCACTGTGGATGAGGGCGGGTTATTGAATCTTAGGGTGAACATCAAAATTTTAGGAAAAACCCGCCCCTACAGAATCTTGATATGATTAATTTGAGCGTGGAGCGTTGCAGGAAAACCCCTTTAACAGTCTGGTTTCCCTGTTCCCGCTTCCCATAGCACTTATAGAACCCATTTGGTATTTATTTTTTTATACATGATGGGGGTGGGAAGTGTGGGGAGTGTGGGGAGATGGGAGCAAATTTTAACCTTTTTCCCCTATTTTATTTCTTAATCTCCTGACTCCTGAC
>JBFRWR010000775.1:0-6212 GCA_051439685.1 Trichodesmium sp. | reverse complement strand
AGGGAAGAGAGGATAAGAAAATATCAAAAGAATAGGACTTACGCACTACAAAGTATTTTCGTCATTGCGACCGACAGGGTTTGCGGAGCAGTCCGGAACGGATAGCAATCTCAAATCCTAGTTTCTCGTACCTCATGCGTAAGTCCTGAAGAAGAAAGTTTTTTTGATCACGCTCTTATCCGGACATGATATGACATATAGCCACCATATCTAGTAGGGGTTTAGATATCATGTCGGCAACAGTCCAGCAGTTGGCGGAGCTTTGTGCTAGCAAAACTGCCGTTAACCCCTAAAATTGGTCTATATTTTCATGTTTTGTGTAATATCAAATCCGGTTATATAGAATCCGGTTGAACAGTCGTCCGCAGCGACGATAGGAAGCAATCTCAGGGGTGCGCGGAGATTGGTTTCCTTACGGAATGCTGCGCATTTCTGTTCCAGAATGCTCCGCAAACATGTCGCGTTTGCTTTAGCATTCCGTAGGAAAGTGAAACCTTCCACTCCGTTCCAGTCGCAATGACGCAAGCTATAGTAATTACCCGGATTGTATATTATACAGTTATCGCACTAATTACTTCCTGTTCATACAAATTTTATATTGAACAGGACTGACGCATAACCGCTAAATCTAGGGGTATTCGCGAATACCCCCTACAGATGGTGTATATTTTCATATTTTGCCTAAGTCCTGTTGATCTACGGACTAACTTTTCAGTTAAGACGATCGTCTGTATGAGTGCCAGCGAATATAGCAGGATAAGTTGAAAGAGGCGATCGCTGAAATGTTAGCTTATGATGGTCCTGTGTTGATGGATGCTCATGTGACTAAGGATGAAAATTGTTATCCAATGGTTGCTCCTGGTAAGAGTAATGCTCAAATGGTGGGGTTGCCTATTCGGAAACAGCTTGAGCAAGCGGTGGAGTCAATTACTTGTAGCAATTGTGGATACGAAAGTGTTGCTACTAATAATTTCTGTCCTGAATGTGGGAATAAATTGTAATTAGATATCTCCAAAAAAGACTGTAGGGACGTTCCATGGAACGTCCCTACAAGGGTTTTATAAAAGGAATATTTAATTTTTGGAGATGTCTATTGATTGACATAATCTCCCGTTATAACAAATGTTTAGTGGTAGATTTTCAGTTGATGATTATAATCATTGTTATGTCAGGGTAGGGAAGTTTGGTTTTGCCTACCCTTACATAAATTTCTTAACTGGAATAGCGTGATGCTCAACTATCCACCGATCTCAATATGAGAAACTCTTCCATCTAATCCATTATCCTTCCTGTAATAAACCTTGACTTCTCCATAGTCATAATCTTTTTCAAATGTTCCAACACATACAGTGTCACCACCACTTACCGATCTAATGTTGATTACTGAATAGTCATCATCTGTATCTCCATCTGGATTATCATAGAGGGCTACAGTAGTATCTTCAGCAGGTCCTTTGATTAACAAAGATCTTGCTTCGTCGTTCTTACATCTACTTGTCTCTCGACAATTATCGTCAATATCAATATATATTTCACCAAATAGCTTATCATAATCATAATTGGCAACTATGTCCTCAGTGCAATTGTTTTCTGCAAAAAATAGAAAACTATCTGCGAAAGCTGTACTTGCGTTGGTGATTAACAAGCTAATTGAAGCTAATCCGATGACTAGCCCAAGGGCAAAATGCTTAATTAGTGAACTGAATTTTGTCTTCATCAGTCAAATTTATTTGTTGGAACATCTACCATGATTAGACATCATCTTAATTAGCTAAGTCAATACACAATTAACATTTTTTTACAAAGGAGTCACGTTATGTCTAGATGTCTAGAGCTAGCGCTACCCATTAATGTTAGGACATTTCCTCTGTTTCCTTTTCCTACTGGAATGCTGCGCAAACAGCCTAAACTTATTTTTCTAACTAAAAAATGCACTACTATAACTGGATTTCGTATAAAGTGGAGTTAATTACTTGCAGCAATTGTGGATACGAAAGTGTTGCTACTAATGATTTCTGCCCTGAATGCGACAATAAATTTTAGTTAGATATCTCCAAAAAAGACTGTAGGGACGTTCCATGGAACGTCCCTACAAAACAATGTTTAATTTCTGAAGATGTCTATTATTATACAAGGGTAGGGAGAGTAGGGAAGGTTTAGTCTCGCCTACCCTTACATAAAATAAATAAATGCCGATCCGATGGCTATTTCTTGACTACAGGAGTAGCCTGATGCTCAACTAGAAAGGGGTTACAGTAATATGAGAAATCTTTCCATCTAATCCATTATCCCTCTCGTAAATAACCTCGACTTCTCCATTGTCATAATCTTTTTCAAATGTTCCAATACATACGGTGTCACCACCACTTACCGATCTAATTTTGATTATTGAATAGTCATCATCTTGAGCTGCATCTGGATTATCATAGACGCTTACAGTACTATATTCAGCTAGTCCTTGGATCAACAAAGATCTTGCTTCGTCGTTCTGACATCTGCTCGTATCTTTACAATTATCGTTAACATCTACACTAGGATCATAAGTAGCAACTACGTCCTGAGTGCAATTGTTTCCTTCGTAAAAGACCAAACCACCTGCGAAAGCTGTACTATCGTTGGTGATTAACAAGCTAATTGAAGCTAATCCGATGACTAGGGTAAGGGCAAAATGCTTAATTAGTGAAGTGAATTTTGTCTTCATCAGTCAAATTTCTTTTTGAAACATCTACTATTAGTAGACATCATCTTGATTAGCTAAGTCAATACACAATTAACATTTTTTTACAAAGGAGTGCTATTACTGGATTTGATATAAATGATAAGAAACTAATTATATCAGGTTTTGGTAATTGCTAAGATAATTTTTTGGTAGTGGTAACACCCCTTACTGGGCTAACGTGTTTGGCCTTGCATAAATGCGCTTGGGATTTTAATAGTTTTGTGGAATGGGCATCTTGGTGGAATGGGCATCCTGCCCGTTACTTATATTTCCGGACGGGCATCCTGCCCGTCCCACTTACATTCATCCCTTAATTCAGCAACGCCACGTGTTTGGGTATTCCCAACTATCATAGAGGGAAGACCTTAAGGTTTTATCTTTTGATTTACCAACGCCATAACTTCTGACTTCGCTTCAATCACCACCTAAACAAGCAGCTAAATCTTCATCCGGAGTAGCGATCGCCTGTAAGTTATATTTCTGCTGCAACAACTCAAAAACATTGGGCGAAATAAATGCAGGTAAAGTCGGACCTAAGCGAATATCTTTAATTCCCAAATACAATAAGGTCAACAAAACTGCCACTGCTTTTTGCTCATACCAAGACAAAATCATTGACAAGGGTAACTCATTCACACCCACATCAAAAGCTTTTGCCAAACCTAAAGCAATTTGAATTGCCGAATAAGCATCATTACACTGACCAACATCCATCAACCGAGGAATTTCTCCAATTAAACCCATCTCTTTGACAAAAAAGCGGAACTTACCACAAGCAAGTGTCAAAACCACACAATCTTCGGGCACCTTCTCGACAAACTCTGTATAATAATTCCGGTCAGGTTTTGCTCCATCACAACCACCCACTAAAAAGAAGTGACGAATCTTACCTTGCTTCACCGCATCAACCACAGTATCTGCAACATTCAAAACTGTATTTCGGGCAAAACCAACCATTACTTGTTTCGGTTCTCCATCCTCAGTAAACCCAGACATTGACAATGCTTTTTCCATCACAGGAGAGAAATCAGGAATACCGTCTGTTGTTGTATCTAAATGAGTCATTCCCGGATATCCCACCGGACCGATACTAAATAATTTATCCTCATAATTTTCATGGGGAGGCATCAAACAGTTTGTTGTAACTACTATCGGACCGGGGAATTTAGCAAAATCTTTAGTCTGATTTTGCCAAGCAGTACCATAATGACCGTAAAAATGAGGATATTGTTGTTTCAAGAGCGGATAACCGTGGGAAGGCAAAAGTTCGCCATGAGTATAGATAGTAATATCGGTATTAGTAGTTTGTTTTAAAATTGCTGCAAGTTGTCGAATATCGTGACCAGAAACTAATATTGCTTTTCCTTTCCGGGGATGCAACGGTACAGTGGTAGGTACAGGATGACCGTAGGTTTTTGTATGACCTGCGTCTAACAATTCCATTGCTTTGAGATTAATTTCTCCCACTTTCAACGCCAGGTTTACCCAGTCGTCAAGGGTTAGGTCTTGGTTATCTAGAGCAACTAATGCTTCGGCAATAAAATCGTAAATTTTTTCGTCTTCTTCTCCCAACTCCATAGCGTGGAATGTGTAAGAAGCAGCGCCTTTAATACCGTAGATAACTGTTAATTTGAGAGAGAATATATCAACGTTATTATCAGACTGAGCGAGAAATTTTAGAGAAACATTTTCACCTTGGAGAGATAAACTTTCGCTGTAGTCTGGTTCGTAGTTTGCCAGGGGAGAGAATTTAGTTTCCGGAATTTGAGCTTTCAGGTTTTCCCGGAGAGCGATCGCCTGTTGGATATATTGAGCAAAGCTTTTTTTGTTAAAGTTAACGTTTGTCATTGTGGCAAATATTGACTCGCAGATAAAGACATCTATTTCTCTAGTAGAAATATTTAATTGTTTTGCCTGGAGTCTGACTTCTGCTAAACCTCGTAAACAATATACTAATAAATCTTGTACGGCGTTGAGTTCAGGACCTTTGCCACAAGCTCCCCACTGGTGGCATCCTTGTCCACTGGCAGTTTGTTCACATTGTTCGCAAAACATAGACATGATATTTTATCTCCTGGTAGATTTTTATCTGTATATAGCCATCCTAAATTGGTCGTAATAGTTTTTACCGGGGAATTAATAATTAATAATTATTAATTAAATAATTCAGCACCCTTTGCCTCCCCTTTCAAGGGGAAAAAAATAAATTTTTTCCTCCTTTGTGTCAATCCTCTCCCTAAAAGGGAGGGGTAATTATCAATTATCAATTATCAATTATCAATTAATGAAAGCAGTTTCCGCTGCTACGAGGTAGACCTGTCGCGGGCAAGATGCCAGCACTACAAGGCTTTGTGATTCACGCCTTGTACGTCATTTGTCCGAAATCTGCTGTATAATAGTTTATCTAGGCTGAAAACCTTGAAAATTCTGACTCCTAATACCAATTCCCAAAAGTAATGCTATACTTAAGTAGGGCTGGCTGATTAAATCTCAAAGTATTTACAGATAAAGGTTTTAGCCTTTTTGAAGCCCTGAAAAAGTGCCTGGTTTTCAGCTCTTCACGCTCAAAAAGTTAGTATTTTAGGCGCATAGTATAGCAGAAAAATCAAGGGACTCTCATATCCGACTACCTCCTCTAAATTCCCTTTTCTCCTGTATTCCCCTCCTGGGAGGGGTTAGGGGTGGGTTGTCTCCTGTCTCCTTTCTCCTACCCTCACCCATAAGACTTTTTCAGCAAACCCTAAGTAACACTTCAGCTATTAAGTAATTAATACAGCCTAAATCACCTTTTTGCTAATTTGAGGTAATTTAACGTTAATTATTATTATGTTTACTTCTCTGTACGGACGTTAGCATCAACGTCCCGACCCAATCCCCTACTCCCCTGCTCAAGTAAATATAGAAAAGTTTTTGAGAAATGGTATAACTCCTAACTGCCAGGAAAATATTACAACTAAAATAGGATTGCTATATTTTTACGGGTTTGATGAATAACTTGTATTCTATTTAACTGCTAACTTCTATTTTTATGATAAATCTCAAAAGGAATGGGTGTTATTAAAACTTAGTTAAGAAATATTTGTTTAAGTAGAAATTCCGGCGTTGGTAAATTAGTGTATGATATTCATCTTAATTATTTAGGAGTCAGTCCTCAGGAGTCAGGAGTCAGGAGGGAAGAAAGAAGAATAAAGAAGAATAAAGAAGAATAAAAGGAGAAAGTTTTTTTGTCACATAAACGGAACGGAGTTCTATAGCGCTATTATCAGGACTTGATATCATAACTCAAATTACCAACGCCGAAATTCCTATCAAGCATTTCTAAAAATTCACCCAAATCAAATCTATTTTCTCAGCAAAAAAGTCTAATTCTATGCAACTTAAGAACTAATAATTTTGTTTTTTTACCAAAAAATTAGGGTATGCGCCTCCCCTTTTAAGGGGATAAAAAAATCAATTTCCGTATTTCAAGCCTCCTGGTTCACTGCTGAGGTAC
>JBFRWR010000774.1:0-4278 GCA_051439685.1 Trichodesmium sp. | reverse complement strand
GTGTGGGAAGTGTGGGGAGTGTGGGAAGTGTGGGAAGTGTGGGGAGTGTGGGGAGTGTGGGGAGATAGAGAACATCAGAGAAATAATTGTTCCTCGATTTTTCTACCCTTGGTTTGCCTCAAATCGTGACTTTTTGGTAGTTTGAGCAGGAATTGTTGCACTTTTTCTGGATGAAAAAAGACTATAACCTTTATAGATAAAGACTTTTAGATTTAATCAGCAAACCCTAATTACCAATATGTGGCATCCTTACAGAACAAGGATTTTGGGGATTTTTTCAGCTATAAAGCGACAAGTCTAATAATTACCTCTACCAATATGGCAAGAACTTGAGGTTTATACTAAAATTTCTCAATATTTATTTCAATGGATCAGCAAACAAATGCTCTTTCGACAACTAATTGACCCAATAACTAGCACCTATACTTATCTATTCGCCGATCGGGCAACTAAAACTGCTATTTTAGTTGATCCAGTTATAGAACAGGTGGAACGAGACGTGAAATTATTAACAGAATTAGAATTGGAACTACGCTATTGTCTGGAAACTCATATTCATGCTGACCATATTACAGGAACTGGTACATTAAAGACATTAACCGGATGTTTAGGTGTTGTCCCCAAAAACGCTCAAGTGACTTGTGCCGATCGCTTTCTGGAAGACAAAGAAATATTGGCGGTGGGAGAAATTCAGATTCAGGCGATCGCTACTCCTGGTCATACGGATAGCCATTTAGCCTACCTAGTAAACAAGAAATACCTACTGACAGGAGACTCTCTGTTAATTAGAGGGTGCGGTCGGACAGACTTTCAAGGTGGGGATCCAGGGGTATTATATGATGTAGTTACTCAAAAGTTATTTACCCTTCCTAATGATACCTTGGTTTATCCTGGTCACGACTACAAAGGTCAGACTGTTTCTACTATTGGGGAAGAAAAACAATTTAATCCCCGTTTTGTCGGTCGCGATCGCCTTAACTTTATCCAACTTATGACCAATCTAAATTTGCCCAACCCGAAAAAAATGGCAGAAGCTGTTCCAGCAAATCAAAATTGTGGAAAGCTTCAGAATTAGTTCTTGACTTCAGGATGAAAATAATCATAAATTTGTTGGGCTAATTTTTGCCCAACTCCTGACACTTCTGTTAACTGTTCCACTGTTGCCATCCGAATATAATCAACAGAATGAAAATGTCCTAACAATAACTTTTGCCGATGGTGTCCTAAACCGGGAATTTCATCTAGTCGCGATCGCTTCATTCTCTGACTCCGTTGGTCTCGATGGAAACTGACGGCAAACCGATGTGCTTCATCTCGCAACCTCCGCAATAACTGTACTCCTGGTTGTTCCGCATCAGTTTTTAAAGGTAGGGACTCCCCAGGTAGAAAAATTTCCTCCCGTTGTTTGGCTAAACTTACTATCCGCACCTCTTCTAATAAATTCATCTTTTCCATGACTCCCACTACTGCGGAAAGTTGTCCTTTGCCACCATCTATCATTATTAAGTCTGGTTTCTCTGTCGTAGGTTGTTTTTCATAGTCGCGAAACCTCCGCCCAATAACTTCTGCCATACTAGCAAAATCATCAGAATGACCTGGTTGTACTTCTGGATTTTTAATTTTATAATGTCGATAATGTTGTTTCGCTGCCAAACCGTCAATAAATACTACCCGCGATGCGACTGCATCCGAACCTTGAATATGAGAAATATCATAACCTTCAATGCGGTGGGGTAACTCTGGCAAATCCAATATTTCTGCTAAGTCCGTCATTGCTGCCGTATTGCGATCGCTCATTTTTTCCAACCGCAGCAATTCATATTCGGCATTCTTTTTTACCATTTCTATTAATTCAGCTTTCCCCTGGCGTTGGGGTACAAATATTTCTACTTTTTTACCTTTCTTTTCTGTTAACCAATTTGTCAAAAATTCACTGTCTGGTAAATTATCCTGCACGACAATTTCTATAGGAATTTCTACAGATTCTACTGTTTGATAATGAGATTCTAAAACCCGTTGCAAAATTGCACCTAAATCTTGATTTTCCGCTTTTAATACTTTAGGAATTTCAGCAATAAATCCTAATCTTCCCACTAATTTTCCCGCTCTAATTTGGAATAATTGAACACAGGCAATTTGATTATTTCCAGCCATAGCTATTGCATCTCTGGAAACTCTATCATCTGGCAAAGAAACTTTTTGGTCAGAATTTAGAGAATTTAAACCACTAATTTGGTCGCGAATAGTTGCTGCCTTTTCAAAATTTAAAGCTGCTGCTTCTTTCTCCATTTGAGCATTTAAAATCTCAATTAATTCTCCAGTGCGACCTTGAAAAACCATTGCTACTTTTTGCACAATTTTATGATATGCTTCAGGCGTAATTAATGTTTGACAAACCCCAGGACAACGACCAATATCATAATTAAGACAAGGGCGGTCTTTAAATAAAGGTTTTGGTCGTTGACGTAGGGGAAAAATTCGCTTGACTAAATGTAGAGTATTTCTCAGTAGTCTAGTATCAACATAAGGACCATAATAACGATCTTTAGCTTTACCTAATCGCCGTTTTCTAGTAATAAAAATTCTCGGATAATTTTCCGACCAAGTTATACATAGATATGGATATTTTTTATCATCTTTAAGTAAGACATTAAAATATGGTTGATGTTGTTTAACAAGATTAGCTTCTAATGCTAGAGCTTCAGCTTCTGTATCTGTAACAATAAACTCTATTTCAACTATTTGTTGTACCATTAAACTGATACGATGACTGTGATTTTTGCCATCTCGAAAATAGGAACGAACTCGATTTCTCAGTTTTTTAGACTTGCCAATATAAAGAATATTATCGCTACGATCCCGCATCAAATAAACTCCCGGTGTTTGGGGAATTTCTTTGAGTCTATTTTCCAGGCGTGCTGAGTCTTTGACTAGAGGAATATTTTTATTTATCATATTGATTTTATCTAAAAAAATGCCAGATTAAATTGTCTAAATAAACTAGAATTATTATATTTTGTTGATTATACAAATAAAGACTTAACCTCTACATAAACTCAAGAAAAAAAAAGTTGTTGTCAAATAATATTATAATCTTATTAAAGTAGAATTTTTTTTGATAAATGATATAAGAGGGGTAGGTTATGGAGGATTTTCAAATTTTAATTTGTGCGAAAAACTTACTCCTATAAATTTACTATAGCAATCATAAATTGAGATGTGAGAATTAAGGTATTTCTGAAAAAAAGAAAATACCGGATCGATCATATTCATTAAGATACATTTTGTTATTCTGCTCTGTTCCCTATTCTCTAAAAGTCTCTAATATTCCACAACTTAAATCATATTGCTATTCTTTTGAGTAACTTCTGTAATTTTTCCTGTTTTACTCAGATGAAAAACAGCAATTGCATCAGTACCAGATAAAACATTAGCCAAACAACAAACATTCGTAAAAATTCCCGTGTTTACTAATATTTGATTCCGATAACTTTTATGTAAATGACCGCAAACTACTAACTGTGGTTTTAACTCATCTACTAACATTCTTGCATATTCATTTCCTACTTGATCGTAGTAGCCTCGACTCCGGCGTTGTTGTTCAAATTCCTCAGCATCTTTAACATTAATAATATTAGCAGGCCAGTCATGTAATAACAAAATATCTGTAGATTTGTATTCTAATGCTTGAATAATTTCTGCTTCTGTAAAAAAAATATATTCTTTATTAGATAAACTATTAATTTGAGAAATTGTAGGTCGGGAAGCATTAAATTTTTCCTCTTGATAAATACCAGAAACTCCTACAACTTTTAGACCTGCTAAAACAACTGAACCTACTCGACCAAGATAATAAGAA
The DNA here is from genome assembly GCA_051439685.1 of Trichodesmium sp. Classification (GTDB taxonomy): domain Bacteria; phylum Cyanobacteriota; class Cyanobacteriia; order Cyanobacteriales; family Microcoleaceae; genus Trichodesmium. Next base: position 419 of record JBFRWR010000774.1, on the reverse strand, counting down.
TTATGAGTAATTTCTTGACCTGATAAAATTGAATCTAAAAATCCATAAGGTTCGTGATTACCACCAATAAACCAAATAGGCCAAGGAAAAAATGCTCTATGTTCATAAAAATCAGGAAAATCTCCCAGTTTACGATATTTTGCCGGAGCATCCATTGTTGCTAAATCAGCTTCATGGCGATGAGGTTCAAAATCTCCCACTTGTAGAACAAAATCTAATTTTTGACCAAATTTATTTTCCCATTGCTGCAGTAAACCAATCATTTGATACATATAGCCGTGAACATCACCAACTACTGCAAAAAATATATCTTGAGAATAATTAATCATTATTTTTTGTAGTAAATAAATAATCTTAAAATTAGAGTCTTCAGTTCTTATAAATAAACTATCCTGCTGTGTGAATTTGCATAAATAAAT
>JBFRWR010000773.1:0-10764 GCA_051439685.1 Trichodesmium sp. | reverse complement strand
CTATTTTTATACTTTTTTCCCTATTCTATTTCACCGAAATTCTGTCTCCTGTCTCCTGTCTCCTGTCTCCTGTCTCCTGTCTCCTGTCTCCTGTCTCCTGTCTCCTGTCTCCTGTCTCCTGTCTCCTAATCCTCACTTTTGCAAAGATACTGTTAGGGGTTCTATAACAACTTTCAAAAAAATTCTGTTGTTTGTTACATAAATTAGCTTATTTTTAAATATAGCGCTACGCATTAAGGATCTTGACATTTATACATCCTAAAACCCTTTATTAGTCTACTATTCCCTCATTATTTATGACTGTAATCACAGGAATAGGTTACAGACTCGGTAAAAGTTGGTTTCGTTTGTCTAGTGAGCAAGCAGAGATTTTCATGGTAATCCACCAAGCTTCATGTCTAGGAGATGAACTTAAACCTTTTTATGTACTGTTAAATGGTATCGGATTAATTTTCATGCTGGTTACAGGTATCACTATGAGTCGTATATTCAAGAAAAAAATATGGTAGTCCTGCATAGTAATGGTATACAGGAAAAATGAATATTTGGCACGGGAGCAAGATGCTCCCACTGACGTGCTTCCTAACAAACATTGCCGGACAATCACCATTATAAGCGGTTAGGATAATTAGTGCGAGCATCTTGCTCGCGTCATAAATCATTCTAATTACCCGATACAATGCACCACTACCAAAAAGATTAACTGATTAATTACAGCACTTTTCACTCTCGATCAACCAAATCACCATAACCAAAACCTTGTAGGGACTTTGCATAAGCGCGTCCCTACTCCTTACTTCTTACTCCCTGTTTATCCAACTAATAAAACTAATTTATCTAATTCCTGCTGCATCTGATTCAAAACTTGATGATAACAAACATCAACATAATCGCGATCGCAAGCTGCCTCACGTCCATAACGCTCAAAGACAATAGGAGGACAAACTCTGGTATGAATTTGTATAGGTAACGGAAAATTAGGCAATGGCCCAATAGATAATCCCCAAGGTAAACCTATATAAATAGGAAATACTTCTGGATCGGTGTCAAATAACCAAGGCAATATCCCCCAATTATGAAGTTGCTTGGCCAGCTCATAAAAATCCCCCAGTACAAATAAAGTATCGTGAGCGCCATGAGAAATCATTGGTACAATCGGGACTTCTTCACGCAAGGCCAACTTAATAAAACCTTTACGACCAGCAAAATAGATTTGATTGCGCATAGAATGGGGGCGAAAAACATCGGCCGCACCACCAGGGTAAACTACTACAGAAGCATTTCTTTGAAAAGCAGCGATCGCCATTTTGGGATGCGCCCTAACTGCCCCACATTGTACTGGTAATTTATTGGACGAAGAAATATTCCAGGCATTTTGGTGCATCAGTCCATAAACCAAACTTTCTGTACCAAATCTTCTAAACCAGTCATACATAAACATTGGTGTATCTGGAGATGCCAAACCGCCATTATGGGAACCAACTATTAACATTTTTTTATCTCTAGGAATATTATCCCAACCACTGGTTTGAACTCGGAAATAGTAACGATAAAACCATTCCCATAATGGCATCATTGACTCAATTACTTCTGGGTCACGGTCATCTAGTGACCAACCGTCATAAGTTTGACTAGAGTTTTCCTTATCAATAGTAACCATTTGTATCTATTTTGTTATTTTCAGGACTTACGCAAAACATGAAAACATACACCACCTGTAGGGGCGATTGGCCAATCGCCCCTACAAGATGTGGTGGCTATGCGTAAGTCCTAATTTTACTTACAATTCTTAACAATTATATCTCAATAATTAGGGTTTGCTTATGGCAGTCTTGTGGTTGAGGTAGGGAGTAGAGAGTAGGAAACCCACCCCTCACCCCTCCTGGGAGGGGAAAGAATTGACGTTTGATCCTCGATAATTGATTTGATTTTTGCAGATGCCTAATAACCGCGATACAAAAAAATCACCAAATAAGATATAAATCTCATCTGGTGATTGGCCAATAAGGAGTAACTATGGAAAGGAAACTCTTAGTCTAATTTCTTAGCGTCTATTGTCATCGGTAACTTTTCTGGTTGGTCTTTAGGAATAGATAATTCCCAACCATTTGTTAAAGTTAAAATTTTATTATCTCCATCAATTTTTTCTGAAACAACTTCTTCTTCTAAATCTTTTTTAGCAACGTAAACTTCTAACTTTCCTGCTGAATTATTCCGTAGCATTACTTTCATTAATTTTCCTCCACAATTTCTAGTTCATTTTGACGACAACCGATAATCATTCCTTTTTTAATGAAATGTACGGAGTAAATATAAAACTTTTGTAAGAAGGTTCCTATACCACAAATATAACCGATTTCTCCACCTTCCAAAAGAATATCGCCTCTATTTTTTCCAGGGAAAGTACCATCATTACGAACAACTTTACAAACCCTTACTTTTTGTTCTAATTCAAATACAGGCGCTCTATCTAATTCGATTACTTCATCTACTTTCATTTATTTTCCTCCTGATAGTTAGATTAAATTTAATGATTTTTCTAGGGTTGAACTGTGTTTGAGTTAGACATATATGATTTACATCAGTTGCACAATTCTCAGAATTGCTTGAGCAGGTCTGAAAGTTATACTTTCTTTTCAATTATTGCATAGTTATATTTTTGAAAAAAGTAGCATCTGCTGCTTTATTGATAATAGTATAATATTAATTTTTTGATCTAATAATTTAAGTGATTAAATAACTTATTAAATTTATTTTTTTACTTTAAATATATTTATAAAATATCTATAATAGGTAGATGCTTTCCCTCGTAAATTGAGAAGTAATTGCCAATAAATATGACTTATTAACAGATATTTAAACTCACTAGATTATGACAAAGCAATTAAAATAACAAAAATATTCATTGCCAAGCTATCAATAACTAGATAAACAGAGGGTAAATACTTTAATATTTTTCAATTAGAAGATTTTAACCCAAAATCAACTATTTACAACTATTAAACATGAGTTTTATCATCAGTTAGCTTTTATTTAGATAAATTTTATAATTCATCTTTTAACTAATTGATTGCTCGTAGCATAGAGTATTCTTGTTATAAGACTCTAGCCAATCAAAAATTTGCTGAAGTTGCTTGAGAGAAATCATACCAAACTTCCACAGAATCATTGGTAGAGGACCACAAGAAGCTTCGCTATGTTTCCGTGCTACAGAAATTGCTGCTGCGGAAAGAGCTAATTCTTCCTGCAAAAAATTCAGAAATAGAGTTGTTTTACGATCGCCTTCCATAGTATATTATCCTTAAATTAAATTACAGGTAATAGATAAGAAAGGTCGTTCTATACCTATTACCAATGAGCATTGTTCATTAAAATTAACGGTTGTATTTAGGAAAAACTTCGATTTTCCAGCATCTTTCTAACCACTCTACTAACTCTGTTCGAGGAGCAATAAATTGCTTAACAGTGCTTTGGAGCAAAATAGCATCGCTACAATTCTTAACTTCTACTAATAACTCACCGTTGTCGCTACACCAACTATTAATCATTAGCTCTTTTAAGCGATGGTGAATAAACCAGCGGTCTATTTGAGAAAGATTCACAACTTTAGTCAAATCTTCGGGACGAGGGAGAGAATTATAATTACTAAACATTGTTACTTTTCCTTGTATCGCTCATAAGAGTTTGCAATTGTTGTTCTAGTTGCTCAATTCTGTCAATTAAAGCGCGAGTCACAGTAGCTTCAGCATCTGGTAACTTCCCATGTTCAAGAATTCCAGACCGTTCACCAGATTTAGAGACAATGCGACCTGGTATACCAACCACAGTAGAGTCACCAGGGACATGATTTAAAACAATTGAACCAGCACCAATACGAACATTATCGCCAATACTGATATTTCCCAGGACTTTTGCACCTGCACCAACTACAACATTGTTACCAATAGTCGGATGGCGTTTCCCAATTTCTTTTCCTGTACCACCAAGAGTAACACCCTGATAAATTAATGAATAGTCTCCGACAATTGCCGTTTCGCCAATCACTACTCCCATACCATGGTCAATAAATACCCCTTGTCCAATTGTTGCCCCTGGGTGAATTTCTATTCCTGTGAAAAATCTGCCTAAATGGGAAATCAAACGTGGAATTAAAGGTATTTTCTGACTGTGCAAATTATTAGCTAGACGGTGTAGTAATAAAGCGTGCAAACCAGGATAGCAACATAAGACTTCAAACCAGTTGCGTGCTGCTGGGTCTCTCTCGAAAATTACTTCAAAATCTCTTAATATTTTATCCAGTTCAGGAAATGGAAAATATCTATACCAAAATCTATGGCGATGAGATGAAGCAGAGCTTTGTTCAGATTCGAGTTGTAAGTCTTCAGGTACAACTCTGCTATCTTTTTTCTTTCTGAATCTGAATCTAGACCTCAAGTTCTCTTGACTTTTCTTGAGGTTAGAATTAGGTAAAGTACAGACATTGCTAGTAAGTAAAGTGGTCATGGGTCAAATAAGGGTTTCCGTGTTTGACAAGGATGTTCGCTTTTCAATGTTTATATCAAGTACCTTGTAAGCTACTAAGAAATATTTGACGCTCAGTGTTTATTAGAATTATTAGTTATGTACTCACTAGAATGAACCCCTGATAGAATAAGCACTACATACAAATTTTGAAGATATTTTGGGGCATAGGTTCTGGTATTTTTTGTACTATCTACGAGTATTTACGGAATTATGTACTAGCATTTATGTACTCAAGACTAATGCTTTTGTTTTCGGCGGTTTGAAGATTTTAACTTGAGTTTTTGACCGAATTAAAATTTGTACTCAAATAACAGTGTAACCTATAAATGGATAGAAAATGTTAAAAAAAAGGTTAAAAGTTATCTACTTAATCTTGAAAAAACTGCTAATTTAGCTACAAAAGTCTAAAATGTAGAATTAAGTTTTCAATTAGCTACTCGCAAATTGTTAAGGAAATTGGTCATCCTTGAACCAAAGATATTTATTTAGATTATTCTGAGGTTCAGTTTGTTCCAAGATTAAGAGTTAAATTTGTGACTTATGTTTCTTCCGCTTATTGAGAATAATTATAAAAAGCTAAAGAAAAGTAAAGAATAATCTAGGGTACTTGCCAAAAACTGATACATTGGATACAGTAATAAAAGATTGAGATTAAATGGTTAATAAATGGTGTATGAGTACAGGATTGTTGACTCAAAATCATGGTTAAAAAACAGAGACAAACCATTAATATATATAGGTTATAGGGTGAGTACATAGGATCATGTACCATAGCCCCTTAAATACTTGTACCCCACTTAATAAATACAAGCACCTATACCCCAATAAAAAAATAATAACCCTCAAACTGATTGAAATTATTAAATTAGAGAAATCTGAGTACAAGACTAATAATCGTAATAAATACAAATCACGACTGTTGAAAGTTGCTATCTCAAGGCCGCTGATATAAAAACTATAACGCCGGACACCTAATCGACTCATAGAACACAGCCAATGTTCAAGTCACCAATGAAAAAGTGTATCGACGCGAGTAATCCGTCCACGGCAACAGCTAGCACAACAATAGTGGAAACTTAGATGTTACAGCCAACAGAACTATCTTCCCAACCAACAGTAAACAGCTTCGCAAAAACCACAGCAAGCCCAGAAAAAAAATCTGGGGGCTGCGCGTCAAAGGGTTGTGAAAGCACCGAAGAGCAACTCGATTCCAGAATTCAAGAGCGTATTGCTAACCATCCTTGCTACAGTCAAGAAGCACATCACCATTATGCAAGGATGCACGCTCCTGTAGCTCCAGCTTGCAATATTCAATGTAACTACTGTAACCGGAAATACGATTGCGCCAATGAAAGTCGTCCCGGTGTAGTTAGTGAACTGTTAACTCCTGAAGAAGCAGCTCACAAAGCTCTAGTAATTGCAGGTAAAATTCCTCAAATGACAGTTATGGGTATTGCCGGACCTGGCGACCCATTAGCCAACCCAGAGAAAACATTCCGCACTTTTGAGCTTGTAGCGGAGAAAGCTCCAGATATCAAGCTCTGCTTATCAACCAATGGTCTAGCTTTACCCGACTATATAGATCGACTCAAAGCACTCAACATTGACCATGTTACCCTAACAATTAATATGGTTGACCCTGAAATTGGGGTAAAAATTTATCCTTGGGTTCATTATCAACGGAAACGCTACAGGGGAATTGAAGGAGTTAAAATTCTTCACCAAAGACAAATGGAATCTTTAGACTTGCTCAGAGAAGCTGATATTCTCTGCAAAGTTAACTCAGTAATGATTCCTGGCATTAACGACCAACATTTAGAAGAAGTAAACAGAGTTGTTCGTTCTAAAGGTGCATTTATCCATAACATTATGCCCCTAATTTCTTCACCAGAACATGGTACTTACTTCGGCTTAAATGGTCAACGTGGTCCAACTACTGAAGAATTAAAAACATTGCAAGACAAATGTGATGTTGGCGGTATGAAAATGATGCGCCACTGTCGTCAATGTCGTGCAGACGCAGTTGGTCTCTTAGGAGAAGATCGGAGTAAGGAATTCACAAAAGAAGCAATCATGGAGATGACTCCAGAGTATGACCTACAAAAGCGCAAAGAATTCCATGCTGGCATTGAAGGTTTCCGCAATAAGTTAGCAAAAGCTAAGGCTGAAGCTAAAGCTCAGACTACTGAAACAGTTGCCGAAGCAGGTCCGCCAATACTACTAGCAGTAGCAAGTAAGGGTAACGGATTAATTAATCAACACTTCGGTCATGCTAAAGAGTTTATGATCTATGAAGTAGATGGTGTTAAAGCTCGGTTTATTGCTCACCGCAAAATTGACCACTATTGTCAAGGTGGTTATGGTGAAGAAGCAAGTCTAGAGAATATCATCAAAGCAATTTCTGATTGCAAAGCTGTTCTAGTATCTAAAATCGGTGATAGTCCCAAAGAAAAGGTACTCAACGCCGGACTAGAGGTAATTGAAGCTTATGATGTAATTGAAACAGTTGCTTTAAATTATTATAAGTCACTTGTACAAGAACTACAAGTAGTATAAGTAATGAGTTACACCATTACTAGCTAATGTTTTTCCTGCTATCATTATATTTCCCAATCCCTACTGATGCTATTAACTTGAATGGAGTCGCCGTAATTTGTATAGGTTAGATATCTGATACAAAAATAATCTTTGTCAAGCAACAGCAAAAGTAACGGTTATATTCTTGGGATGATTGGTTTGTTACTTATAACAAGTTGGTTTCTCAAATGAATGAAGCCAAGCAAGGAAATGAATAGCAATAGTGGTTTAAACTTTACTCGTCAAGATTGTAGCAGCAACCTCAAGCTGCAATCTGTAATTTAGAAAAGCTAGTGCAGTTGCCGAAAAATCAACAATATTTGACTTCTGTGCTAGTTTTTTCCAGCAACCATCACTTCAAGTATTTAGTCAGCTATGCAACAAACCATTTATCTAGACAATAATGCTACTACCAAAGTAGATGAGGCAGTGCTAGAGGAAATGCTGCCATACCTCAGTCAGTTTTATGGCAACCCTTCTAGTATGCACACCTTCGGTGGACAAGTTGGTAAGGCTGTGAGAAAAGCGCGATCACAAGTAGCGGCTCTACTCAATGCTGAAGATACAGAAATTGTTTTTACCAGTTGTGGTACTGAGGGTGATAATGCTGCTATTCGAGCTGCCCTTACTGCCCAACCAAATAAACGACACATTATTACTACTCAAGTAGAACACCCTGCGGTTTTAAATCTATGTAAACATCTGGAAAAGCAAGGGTATACAGTTACTTATCTGTCCGTAGATAGCCAGGGAATGCTAGATTTAACTGAACTGGAAGCTGCTATTACAGGTGATACTGCTCTGGTTTCAGTTATGTACGCCAATAATGAAACAGGCGTGATTTTCCCCATAGAGCAAATTGGGCAAATAGCTAAAGAATATGGTGCCATATTCCATGTTGATGCGGTGCAAGTAGCAGGTAAAATTCCTCTGGATATGAAGAATAGCACAGTGGATATGCTAGCTATTTCCGGTCACAAGTTACACGCACCCAAAGGTATCGCTGCTTTGTATGTGCGCCGTGGTACTCGCTTCCGTCCTTTATTAATTGGCGGACATCAGGAACGGGGTCGCCGTGGTGGGACGGAAAATGTCCCTGGTCTAATTGCTCTGGGTAAAGCCTGTGAATTGGCAAAAGACCATTTGGCACATATTCATCGGGAACGGGAATTGCGCGATTATTTGGAAAATGGTATTTTGGCTGCTATCCCTGATTGTGCTGTTAATGGTCATCCCATTCAAAGGTTGCCTAATACTACTAATATTGGCTTCAAGTTTATTGAAGGGGAAGCAATATTACTACATTTGAATCATTATGGTATTTGTGCTTCTTCTGGTTCTGCTTGTACCTCTGGCTCTCTGGAACCATCTCACGTTTTACGAGCGATGGGTCTGCCATACACTATTTTGCATGGCTCAATTCGTTTCTCTCTATCACGGTATACAACCCGCCAAGAGATTGAAGAAGTATTAGCAGTAATGCCAACTATTGTGGAACGTCTGCGGGCGTTGTCACCTTTCAAGAACGATCAGGCGAATTGGTTGCAAGAACGACAAGAAGCAACTGTACAATCTTAAAATTCATAATATTTTAAGGATTAGTACACGTTTGTTTACGCTACTTTTTGTAGCGAAAATAACAGAAAAACTCTGTTGATTCAGCAACAATGATTGTAGAGGTTAAAGAGGGGTATATCTCACGCTAACAACTCACATAATTGTAACAAGATTAACAGAAAATCAAACGACAAACCTAGAATATAAAAATATAGTTTCTAGGGGCGTGATTCATTCTTAAAGCTGATTACTTGAAAAGAAAAAAAAGGAGAAAAGGGGTTGCTTGATTCTAAAAAATGTGCAATGATAATAATATCAAGTTTTACCCACCTCTTCAAAAAATAATTTATTACTCTATTAACTGAGTGGTAACTTTCAAGAAAAAGCGATATCTTTGATCAGTAAAAACTAGGGTGTGCTAAACAATAAGGGCTATGTGGGAATATTCAGAAAAGGTAATGGACTTGTTCTATAACCCCCAAAATCAAGGAACCATTACAGACCAAAAAGAGGGGGAAAAAGTAGTTAGCGGTGAGGTAGGAAGTATAGCGTGTGGAGACGCTTTAAGCTTACACCTCAAAGTAAACGAAGCCTCCGGTGAAATATTAGATGCAAAATTTCAAACCTTTGGCTGTGCCAGTGCAATCGCTTCATCTTCTGCTCTGACAGCAATGCTGAAAGGCAAAACTATAGACGAAGCCATGAAGATCAAAAACCAGGATATCGCTGGATACCTGGGAGGGCTGCCAGAAGAAAAAATGCACTGTTCAGTCATGGGAGAAGAAGCATTAGAAGCAGCAATATTTAAGTATAAAGGTATTGAAGTAGAAGTTCACGAAGAAGACCACGAAGGAGCATTAGTTTGTAGTTGTTTTGCAATTACCGAAAACAAGATTAAACGAGTTATCCGGGAAAACAATCTCAAAACAGCGGAAGAAGTAACAAACTATGTGAAAGCTGGTGGTGGTTGTGGTTCTTGTCTAGCAGATATTGACGATTTAATTCTATCTGTTTACGAAGAACCTACAGCAGCAGAAGTAACTACAACTACTAAACCAGCAACCAAACTCACAAATCTACAAAAAATCACATTAATTCAACAAGTATTAGAACAAGAAGTGAGACCAGTTCTCGCAGAAGATGGAGGAGATGTTGAGCTATTCGATATAGATGGCGATCGCGTGCTAGTGACACTCAAAGGTGCTTGTGGTACTTGCAGTAGTGCAATGGCGACCCTCAAAGGAGCGATTGAAGCTACATTAAAAGAGCGAGTCAGCGAAAGCATTGTAGTCGAATCAGTTTAAAAAATTTGAAAGTTATCAGTCAATTTATGGTAACTACAGCGACAAACGACAAATAACAACAGGTGCATTGATGACAATTATATATACGCAGGTTATACCTGCTCAAGCTTTAGGGCGAGCGCCTCCGGGCACTCAATGTTGCTGCTAAATACACACTGTTCTTACATGAACAAAATCAATGAATGTGATACTGTAAAGCCAAAAGCCCTAGACAAAAGCAGCTATCAAACACAAACTCTAAGGAAACCCTTACAGCAAAAAAAATCACATTCCAAAATTCCAGTCAAACACTAACAAAACGGAGAAAATCTATCATGCGTCAGATTGCATTTTACGGAAAAGGCGGTATCGGTAAGTCCACTACTTCCCAGAATACTCTAGCTGCAATGGCTAACCGTCACGGTCAAAGAATCATGATCGTAGGTTGTGACCCTAAAGCTGACTCTACTCGTTTAATCTTAAACGCTAAAGCTCAAACTACTGTACTTCACGTTGCTGCAGAGCGCGGTGCAGTTGAAGACGTAGAACTAGACGAAGTATTGAAAGATGGTTTCGCTGGCATCAAGTGCGTTGAGTCTGGTGGTCCTGAGCCTGGAGTTGGTTGTGCAGGTCGTGGTATTATCACAGCTATCAACTTCTTAGAAGAAGAAGGTGCTTATACCGATCTAGATTTCGTAAGTTATGACGTACTAGGTGACGTTGTTTGCGGTGGATTTGCAATGCCTATCCGTGAAAACAAAGCTCAAGAAATCTACATCGTATGTTCCGGTGAAATGATGGCAATGTACGCTGCTAACAACAT
>JBFRWR010000772.1:0-6471 GCA_051439685.1 Trichodesmium sp. | reverse complement strand
GGTCTAAAAAAAGTGCAAGGTTTTGGCTCTAAAAAGCGCAAAAAGCTAGTATTTGAGGATGATTATGGCAGAAAAATCTTGGGACAATTTTGACGACTACCTCCTCTATAATTTCCATTTCTCCTGTCTCCTGTCTCCTGTCTCCTGTCTCCTACCCCTAGCAAAAAACTTTCCATACGCAAACCCTATTTACTTTTTGATTTATTACGACCTATGGGCGGATTTCTATATATTTTTAGCTATGGATTAATTTTGAGATAGCGTTTCTCAAGCTAGTCAGATACAGTTATTTTTTTGTCTTTTTATTATTCCCTGTTTCGTGTTTCTTATTTCCTCAAACAAACGAATTTTTGATTCCACAAGTATGATAATTGCTATTATTGATATTATTCATTTTACTCAAGGGAGACAATAAAATCGGGCTATTGTAATAACCCAGTTGCATTTCATAAAAAGAGTTTTATGATATAAGAGTACAGACAAACTCTGATTTTTTGCAAAGATACCTAAATACCTTTGCAAATTCAGTTATCCTACAAACTATTACTTTTTAGGGCGTAGGAAATATCTAGGGAGTTAGTACATCAGGAGCATCTAAAGTTAAACCTCTTGCTTAATTCTGTAGCATATATTTTACCTTTAATTGAGGTGGGGAAGGAAAATCTATGCTATTGAAAGATCAAAGGATAAAATTATCCTAAAATCTTGCAAGAGGTTTTTTTCTTGTTTATTTATACCAATCTAATTTCCGAGATTGAATGTATCAGGAAATATAAAAAGGAGATAGGGAACAAGGAACAGGGAATAGAGAATAGGGAGGAAGAAATCAAGACAAATATTTGGTAAGCATTCAGCACTCAGCTATCAGCTATCAGCTTCATTACCTTTAAAAGAGGAAAAAGTAACAACCGAGATTTCAAAGAATTAAAAGTTACTGTAAAAGTCCATCAGTTAACTTAAAAAGTCTATGGAGCTACATCGTTCATTTTTATTGCTGGCAAGCGTAGCATGACCTAGAAAAAGCTGACTGCTAATAGCTGAATACTTACAATATTTATCGCTGAAAAATCTACGAATATATGTACTGAATATTTCTCTATCTACAAAATTTCAAGTCCTTGAAGTATTACCGCTTTTAGATTTTAGTCACTTGTATGCTCTCTTAATAATAATTATTTGACAAACAGTCTCTCAATTTGTAAGCATTCAGCAGTCAGCCATCAGCTATCAGCTATGAGTTATGAACTCACCATCAGACCGAAGTCGGAATTAGTCTCAGACATAGAATTAAAAGTTATGAATGAAACTGGTCATCAGCTAACTTTAGTAATGGCTTCATTCTTTCCAAAGCTGAATGCTGTTTGCCGAGCATTCCGGTAGGGATTAGAAAGAAATAATTGATTTGATTTTTTATTATTGGAGATATCTAATGATTACTGTGGCGTGAAAAAATATGATCAGCTCCGACAAAAACTTTATCAAAAATGTTTAGATTACAATCAATATTCTGAAAACCAGAATACCCAATTTATGCAAATATTCCCAAATTTTGTAGGGAAAGAATATCATATTAAAATCTTTAGTAAATAAACCAAAAACCTTCAACAAATACTCTACCCCTACAAAACTTAAATTCTACTCAACAGGAGTCTTCAAGCAACAAACTAAATTATTACTTACGATAAGGTACTGTTGCATTAATATTAATGTTACCTAAATTCAGTCGTGTTGGTAAATTACCTTGAGGACTAATATCCCGCGCTAAACGCAAATATAGAGAAGGGTCTCCCGCTTTTGCCTGTTTTTCTTGAGGAGTAAAGCGACGTATTTGATTTTGGAATACAATTTGAGGGAAGCCAAGAATACTCCGGTAATAAAAATCATAGCGAGGTGTCTTCAGGTTAAAAGGAGTTTCTCCTCCATTGCGCTGAGGTAGCACCCGACGAAGTTGGTAAGGTACAGTATCATAGCCAAAATTGCTAAGATATTCCTCACTATTTAACAACTCATCAATAAAACCTTCAATACCCTTAGTTGCTACAACAATAGACCAAGCAATCTTTTCCTTTTGACTGTAAACATCACGACCTAAAACTCGTTGAACACATAACTCAACAAAGCGATAATTACTATTTGTCTCATAGTTGTTCCTGCGGAATGGAGCAGAAGTTATCAAACCCCGAATGAAATCTCGAACAGTAATTTGACCATTTTTTAGCTGAGATTCCAAGAAAGTTTGGCGATCGCTCTTCAGAATCTGATGTTCGCTATAAATTTGGCGATAAGCTGCCCAAATTAAATCATCCCACTCTGAACCAGAAGGTAAAGATTCAGCAGAATAAATAGTTGGTTGTTCGTCACCAGGTACTTCATAACCTGCAACTCGTGAGTTTTGACTTATCGGCTGGTACTCTAATAATGGAATTGCCACGTCAGAATCTCCTTAGAATTATTAAATGTAATTTCTCAAGTATGGCCAGAGCTGACTAAACCTTGCTGTGATTCAGAAAATTGCATCAATAGCCAACCTTTAGATTAAGGGATTAAGGGAATCCAAGTCACATTTTTCTTAACTTCCGCAACAATCTGTAACATTTAGAATAGTTACTAACTGATTCTCTACATAATTTTATCCACCTACCAGCCAAAAGTAGAATAAAACTGCGTAGTATCCTCTGAATTTTCTGCCTCTACATCTGAGTTACTTTCCTCTACTCTCACTTCTGTGCAAAAAGTAGAAGTATTAAATCCACCAAACCTTTTTACAGCACTCGTCCGCATTCTCAGATCGGGGCTAGGAAACCAGAATCTTTCAATAGAACTCATTGTCTCATATTCCGTAATCAGAATTAGCCCATCCTCATCATCCATCTCAAACAGTCCCACCACTGGCACAATTTCCGCATAACCACGCTCTCGTAACATTCGGCCTTTTCTCGGATTTTCTGGGTCAGGAACAATCGCAAAAACAGTTGATCCTTTATGATTTTCATCATCTTTATCCCAGGCCATTGCACCATCCCATGTAACAAAAGCACCCCCAGCAGCCAAATTTGGGTCAATTTCGTGCATTTTACATATTTCTAATATTTTCGGGTCTGTCGCATCTAGGCTAGTGACCTGAATATCTGAGCTGCCCATCTCTGCTTGTCTAAAGGCCAAATGATGAGTTGTCCGTTGCGATCGCCATTTACCAGCACTTCTTTGAAAAAATTCCATTGCGTTCATTAGCAACTTCTCCGTTTTTAAACTTCTAGGACATTTAGTTTTCACCTATCTATCATAAGACCCCACGCTTTTATTAACTTTATATTAACTTTTATAGAATAAATTAATTTTATAATGTACATCATGGACAGTATGTCAAGTAAATGTTACGATAATTTACATATAAGGAAACATATTACATTTAGCTGAATAATGGCCAGAAAAAATGGCCGAATAAGGAGGACTTAACTATGGAAATGCCAATTAATTTAACTATGGAACAACAGTTTAAGTTACAAGTTTTAAGAGATGAAGTTAAAAGCTTAAGCCGGGAAGAAGCGCAAGAGTATTTAGTTGAAGTGTTACGACAAAGTATGGTTAAGGAAAATTTGTTCAAACACTGGATGAAAGACAAAATTTAAACCTTTCACCAAAAGGTAGAATTATTAAATGTTAAAAATTAACCCCACCCAGTATCTGTCATTTGGGTGGGGCTTCTACTAAAGATAATATCCGATTATACTTATTATTAAAGAAGTAGGTAGGGTTTGCTGAAAAAAGCAGAGAGTAAGGAGGATAGAAAGTGTGAAGAAAGTGGGAGAAACAGTTATTGCTTGATTTTTCTATCATAGTGAGGCAAAAATACAAGGCCAATACCTTTATCTGTAAATACTTTTATATTTAATCAGCAGAGCAATAAATATTTTGAGAGCTAAAAACGAAAAATTAAGCTTTTCAGACACATTTTACTGAAACAAAGCCTCTTAAAAATAGCGGGATGGTTCCTCGCACTGATTTATAGATGTTTTGCCTAAGTCCTATATATGAAAAGTCTAGTGCAGGATGACGGAAATAAAATATGTTACCAGTGATAAAATGCTCAAAGCCTTACCCATCAATACTTCCTACTTCCGCGTAGCGGTACTAGGGGTGTGGGAAGTGTCGGGAATTTTGAAAAAAATATATATTCTCAGCATTAAGAACAGCATTAAGAAAAAGAAGTAGCTTTCCAGTCAGCTCTAGAAATACTGTAGCACTATAGTTTTAGTTAATGTATATATAGTCTTGACTGAATTTATCAGTCAATTAAATTGATAAATAATAGAATATATTTATCTATATCAGTTTTATTTTTAGTTGATATTTGGTTATTACCGAATAATTAATAATTACTAATTATTAATTAAATAATTCAGCTTGATTAGCCTCCCCTTTGCTGTGTCGCGAGCTGTCGCTCTACAAGGGAAAAAAAGTGCTAGGATATTTCCTTATATTCAATTCCGTAACGGTTTTAACCAGAGGTAATTATCAATTATCAATTATCAATTATCAATTAATGAACTACTATTCCATTATCTTTTGCAAAGACTTTAAGCCCTTCTTCACTCTACGAGAAACAGTAACAGCACTAATACCCATCCGTTCGGCTGTTTCCTTCTGAGTCAAGTCACAGAGAAAAACAAACTCCAAAACCTTACGAGTACCTTCTTCCAATTTAGCCAATGCTTGCTGTAAACGAATCTGGTCTTCTTGAGCCAACTGAAAACTACGATACTGACTATCTGGGACTAACTCTCCCAAACAAGTAGTTCCATTAGCTTCATCTTGAACTGGAGCATCTAAACTCAAAGGGGCACGGTTACGACAGGCGAGTTGAATTTCATGCCACTGTTCCAAAGAAATACCTAAAGCATCAGCCACTTCTATCTCTGTAGGTTTCCGCTGCAACTTCATAGTCAGTTCAGGTATAATTTTTGTGGCCTGCCGATCTAGAACTAACCAATTTCTAGGAATGCGTACAGAAGGACTTTTATCTCTCAAATAATGCTGAATTTCTCCTCTGATATAAGGAGTAGCAAAAGAACTAAACGCTCGTCCCTTTGATATATCAAATCGCTCAATAGCTCTAATTAATCCAATGCACCCAACTTGAAGTAAGTCATCGTAGGTTTCTGTACACTTATTTAACCAATGATAAACTTCCTTTCTTACCAGTCCAATGTTCAGTTTAACTAATTTATTTCGGAGCTGATGAGAAGGAGAATGTTGATATTGGTACAAAAGTTCAAAGTTTTCACTTTTGATTTCTTGAGTGATGGTGGTAGACATAGCTATAAATCTTAATTTTGTAAAGCCAACCACTGATGGTAAATTATATACAGATTATTATATATATTTTGATTGATTTATATAATAAATTCTGTAATTTTAGCGATGTTATACTGTGATGTGAGACACAACTTAGTGAATCAAAGTTTTCAGTATTGTGTTTAGGCCACAGATTTAGAATATTACTCTTAAGTTTTTTAAAAAATTTCTTAATTAAATTGATTAAGTATAAATATACATCAATGATTTGAGCTGATTGAAAAAAATATGATTATGATTAATTATATCATGTCTGAAAATCTAAATTAATCATAATTTCTAACTAAGGAATTAAGTTTGGTTTCCTAACTGTTACCGAATAATTAATAATTATTAATTAAATAATTCAGCTTGATTAGCCTCCCCTTGGCTGTGCCGCGTTCTGTCCCTCTACAAGGGGAAAAAAAGAAATAATATTTCCTTATATTCAATTCCGTAACGGTTTTAACCAGAGGTAATTATTAATTATCCATTATCCATTATCCATTATCAATTAATGAAAGATTTAATATTTTCTAGTATTAGAGTCTAATCAAGACATTGAATCTTAGGATATTTCCTTAATTTTCTAACAGACATGATATTATAGCAATCCTAAATTGTTCGTAACAAGTTAATCGATCAAAATATCTGAAAACCTTGAAAATTCTGACTCCTGACTCCTGAATCCTAACTACTCCCAAAATACTGCAACCGATTAGAGGATTGCTATATAAACATAAACAATTTTTTACTTTAAAATAATTTAAACAAAACTAGAGGAGTATTTACCTCCTCTAGTTTAGATAGTTGTATTAAGTAAATTTTTACTTTATCCTTAAATCAATAATTAAGGCTCGTCTGAGTGAGGTACACTTGTGACAAGCAAAATGTCTGTACTGCAAATGTTTGCTGTTTAATATTTGTACCTAACATATCTTGAATCTGCTGTAAGTTTTGTACTTACAGCAGATTTTAGGAAAAATAAAGTAGAATTGAATGGTCAAGCTATTTTGACACTCTGCGGTCTAAAGACGCGCAGATTCTCCAGGCTATACCTGAAAGGGTCTGTCAAAAGGCATTTCTACCACCGACCCTCTACCCTGTTGCTTTTGCTTCAGGCTACTTGTTTTTTTC
>JBFRWR010000771.1:0-6179 GCA_051439685.1 Trichodesmium sp. | reverse complement strand
TTCTTAATTGAGTTGTTACTTCATTAACTGCTTGCTGACCATTGCGTAGAGATAGCCATCCTGTTAAACCTACTGCTGCAAAAATTTGAACGACGAAAGGTACTATTAAAATCGATTGTAGAGGTATGCTTATGCTGACTTTGATAGGGGAAATAAAGGTTGTAGGAGCCGGATTTCTATTTATGGGCATAGGATTTTATGACTGCCACTTGATTTTGTTTGATTTGTATAATTGTAACTTCTTAGTTTTTTAATTTCTACTTCTAGGAAAGATAGAAAATAATAGCTGGTATTTTTTTATAGTTTTCTAGAGTTGTTATTATTTGTCAGGAAAACTATAGTTTTAAATTTAAACCACACAAATTAACTCATCAGTTATCAGTTTTTTCTGTCTAGTATTATAGAGAATTATTTAATTATTAATAATTAAATAATTCTGGTTTAAAGCCTCCCCTTTTAAGGGAAAAAAGCGGTCGTTTTCGGCTAAGAGCCGACATGAAACGCTTCGCGACATGAATTGCTCGCAGTCCGTTAGGATGGGATGGCGTTTTGCTCCGCAACATATAAAGCGGAGCGGCTCTGCAAGAGCGGGTCCCCTCGCCATATCCAATCAGCCAAGAGAAAAGAAATAATATTTCCTTATCTTTAATCAAGAACGGTTTTCACCCAGGGCTATTTCGTTCTAATTTCTGACTTTTTGTGCATTAACGAAAATATGCTTTGTCAAGAATTTATGGTTATATCAATCAATCTCTAAAAGCTAGTAAAATCCTCACTTGATTCTAGAATGAAATAGCCCTGATTTTAACCAAAGGTAATTATCAATTATCCATTATCAATTAATGAACTGCTCCTTAATCCTTACTTCCTACTCTCTTGTTTCTACAAATATCTATTTTTTTTCTAGTAACCAATAAGTCATCATTTCACCCCTACCTTTAACCCTAATTATTCCTCTTTCTGCAAAAATATATTGCTCTTTTAATAAATCATAAGTCTGACTGGTAACTTGAATTTTTCCAGGTTCTCCAGATGATTCCATTCTCGAAGCTACATTAACAGCATCTCCCCACAAATCATAAATAAATTTCTTTGTACCAATTACACCTGCCACAACAGGACCAGTATTAATACCAATTCTAATTTGAAATTGCCGACCTATATCTGTCTGAAATTTCATAATTTCTTGCTGCATATCTAATGCCATATTAGCGATCGCCTCGGCATGATTTTCTGTTGGTACTGGCAGTCCACCAGCTACCATATAAGCATCACCAATAGTCTTAATTTTTTCTAATCCATATGAGTCAGCAAGATAGTCAAATTTAGAAAAAATTTGATTGAGCAGATTAACTAATTCAATGGGAGAAACTTCTGCCGCTATCGGAGTAAAACCAACAATATCAGAAAACAAAATAGTTGCTTTTTCAAAATAATCAGCAATTGCACTGGTATCTTGTTTAAGTCTAAATGCGATAGGTTCTGGCAAAATATTCATCAGTAAACGTTCAGATTTTTCTTGCTCTACTCGTAACGCTGCTTCAGCTTGTTTGCGCAGAGTAATATCTTCTACAATTCCTTCATAAAAAGCTATTTCATGTTGACTATTACGCACAGCACGAGCTTTTTCAGAAATCCAAATAATACTACCATCAGAACGATAAACTTGAGATTCAAAATTTGATATTTCCCCATATTTATTAATCGTCTCAATAAATTCTTGCCTACGTTGAGGATTAACATATAATTGGGTTTGAATATTTATAAGATTAGCAATTAATTCTGAGCATTTAGAGTAGCCATACATTCTTGCTAAAGCTGGATTCGCACTTAAGAAATAACCATCAGGTGTAGTTTGAAAAATACCTTCAATTGAATTTTCAAAGATGCTACGATATTTTGCTTCTGCTTGTTGTAGTGCTTCTGCTGCTTCTTTCATTTCTGTAATATCTTTAACTATTAAAAGTAAGCAAGATTGCTCATCCAGGCAAATAACTTCTCCTGATAATAATCCTATTCTAATTTGTCCTGACTTTAGCCTAAACTTAATCTCTTGATTGCGAATTTTACCTTCAGTTTCTAATATTTTGAAAATGCCAATTCGCTCTTCAATATTTCCCCATAAATTCAGTTCTAATGCTGTTTTCCCAATGACTTCTTGACGACTATAACCTGTAGTTTGAATAAAGCTTTCATTGACTTCAATTAATCTACCATCGGCAACATTAGTAATAGTAATTACATCTGGACTTGCCTGAAAAGCTAAAGCAAATTTTTCTTCTGACTGACGCAGTGCTGCTGTTCTTTCTTCTACTCTTTGTTCTAACTCAGCATTAGTTTTTTCTAGATTAATAAAAGAATCTTGTAATTGTTGTGCCATTAAGTTAAAAGATTCTGCTAAAACTTCTAATTCATCAACTATTTTCACTTCTATTTTTTGGTTAAGTTTTCCTCTCGCAATTTCTCTACTTGCGGAACTTAAAAGCATAACTGGATAACTAATCCAACGAGATGTTAAAACTCCGACTATTGTGGCGATAAATAAAGCAATTAAACATAACTTAATTGTAGTTCGAGTGTTGATATTAATTTTTTCCATAAAATCATCTTCAGGCACTACTACTACAATTAGCCAATCTAAATTTTTACCTTCAGAAAAAGGTACTACTTGTAAAAATTGTCTTTTTCCATTTAGTGTAAATTCTAATTGTTGAGGCTGGTTAATTTTGCTAAAGTTCCCAAAATATTTGTGTAAATAATTTGCTGTGTTACGAATTAGAAAATTATCAACATTTTCTGCCTTAATTCTTGTGACTTGATTATCTTGCAAACTAAATGGTTTTTGCTCAGTGGAGGAAGCTACTAAAAATCCAGAACGTTCAATAATAAAAGTTTGTCCTGATTTACCAATTTTCAAATTTTGCAGAAATTCTCTAATGTGAGAAAGTACAAAATCAACTCCAACCACTCCGATTAACTGATTATCATTTTGATAAATAGGTTTAGCAAAAGTTACCTTAAGTCTTTGCTCTTTAAAGTCAGCATAAATACTACTCCAGGTTGATTTTTTTGCCTCTGCTGCATTTTGATACCAAGGTCTAATTCTAGGGTCATAATTTTCGCCAATTTCTAATATTTCTTGAGGGTTTCCTTGAGTATCAATAGCCAGACTATGAAATTTTCTATTTGTAGATTTACCCGCCCTACCAATTTCCCATTGACTGTTATTTTGAAATCCTAAACCGATAAATTCTCCCTGGATACTACCAAAATAAATAGCAGAAATCTTAACAGATTCAAATAAATATATTTGTCGCCAAAATTGCCTAGTTAAACTAGCAGTATCTTGAATATTCAAATGACCTAAATTAATAGCATCATTATTCATTTGAGCAATAACGCGAGGTGCTTCTAAATAATCTTTTAGTCTTTCCTGAATCCGGATACTAACTTCATTTCTTAATTGACTTGTTACTTCATTAACTGCTTCCTGACCATTTCGTAAAGATAGCCATCCTGTTAAACCTACCGCCCCAAAAATTTGAACTACAAATGGTACTATGAGAATAGTTCTGAGAGGGATTTGTAAATTCACTTTTATTTGGGAAAATATTGATTTGATAAATGTTTGATCAACTTGCTCTAACGCCATATTATTATTTTCAAATCTATTAATAATGCCGTTGAGGCAATCCTCTTTTTTTCCAGGGAAGTTCAATAATTGATAATTGATAATGGATAATTGATAATTACCCCTTCTTGAAAGAAGGGGATTGGCGCTCTTTGGAAATTTTTTTGATTTATCCCCTGGAAAGGGGAGGCTTTAAACCTTAATTGTTGAATGAATAATTAATTATTGACGCTTCAATTCTTAATTATTAATTATTAACTATTAATTATTAATTATTCGGTAATTGTTGATTATTAATTATTGAGTATGAGATAAAGTATCAATAAATTTTCGGTTTTATCATACCATTAATTATTCCTGAACGCTACAACAAGTGACTGGAAATTTTCTGGATAGATAAATTAATTTGATTTTTTTACCAAGTCTAATTAATTATTGGCATTGCTAAATTAATCTATGATATTAGTTTTAATTACTTAGAAGTCATTAGTCAAAAGAAAGAAAAGTGGTATTCTCAAAATTAAGTAAAGTCAATGTCTAATTTTGCTATTCTCAAGAAAGATGTAACTGCCTATGCCTGAATCCTGACAAAAAATCTACAATAGACATTTATAATAATAAAAAATTAAATCAATTATCTTCCAAAAATAATCAATTATTTCCCCCTATTCCCTATTCCCTATTCCCTATTCCCTCTTTTCTCTAATATAATACTATTAACAAATAATCAAATAATCAAATAATCAAAGTGATTCCACAAGAAACTCAAACCAAAATAGAAAAACTAGAAACTATTGTCGGCAAAAATAATATTAATTTGTGGCAAAATATAGACCCTATACAAAAACAACAAATATCACAAGCGATCGCTCCCGACACTACTATTAACTGCATAGTCGATCCAGAGACTCAAGGACAACTATCTACTCTTGTGACTTGGTGTGCCCAAAATAACTGGGCCATATTACCTTGTGGTGGTAGTAGTAAACTTCATTGGGGAGGACTTGTCAAAATAAGTCCAACTTCCCAGGGAATAATAGTTATCCGTTGCCACCGTCTCAACCGTTTAGTTGAACACGCTGTAGGAGACTTAACCGTTACAGTAGAAGCAGGGATGAAATATGGTGAATTACAAGCAACCTTGGCCAAGGCAGATCAATTTCTGGCCATTGACCCCGCTTATCCAGAAACTGCAACTATTGGAGGTATCATTGCTACTGCTGACACAGGTTCCCTACGGCAAAAGTATCGAGGAGTGCGAGATATGTTACTCGGCATCAGTTTTGTCCGTTCAGATGGAAAAATTGCTAAAGCAGGGGGACGAGTAGTCAAAAATGTCGCAGGTTATGACCTAATGAAATTATTTACAGGTTCCTATGGCACATTAGGGATTATTAGTCAAGTGACTATGAGAGTTTATCCCCTACAACAAGCATCCGTTACTGTTGTTTTAGTAGGGGAAAAGAATAATATTGCTCAAGCAACTCAAACTTTATTATCTTCTGCATTAACACCTGTTGCCGTTGACTTACTTTCAAGTAATTTAGTTAAAGAATTAGACTTAGGTAAAGGTGTGGGATTAATGGTAAGATTTCAAGGAATTATAGAGAGTGTTGAAGAGCAGTCTTATAAGTTATTAGAAGTGGGAGATAATTTAGGTTTAAATGCCACTAGATACCAGGATTATGAAGCCGAATTATGGGATAAATTAAAACAGAAAATTTGGCATTCTCAGGAAAATACAGAAGTAATTTGTAAGATAGGAGTAATGCCTAATAAAGCTGTAGAAACTTTAAATCAACTAGGTCTAGAAAATGGTTTAGGATTAATTCATGCAGGTCTTGGTTTAGGAGAATTACGCTTTAATTCTGTTACTCCTGAAACTATTATAGAATTACGTCGATGGTGTGAATCTGTTGGTGGGTTTCTAACAGTTTTAGCAGCACCATTAGAGATGAAAGAAAAACTTGATGTTTGGGGTTATAATCAAAACGGTCTTGAAATAATGCGTGGAATTAAACAGAAATTTGACCGTAAAAATATTCTAAATCCACATTCTTTTGTGGGTGGAATTTAGGGAAGCAGGGGAGTAGGGGAGTAGGGGAGTAGGGGAGTAGGGGAGTAGGGTAGTAGGGGAGTAGGGGAGTAGGGGAGAAAGAGTGCTATTTTGTAGGGTGCGTTTCCCTGCGGGACATGAAAATGAAATGTAACGCACCGCCTACCCAAAATATTTCTATTCCAAATATTTCGGTGCGTTACGCTCCGCTAACGCACCCTACTGGACTGATACTACTGGAGTGATACTATTCCATAAAATTTCTGTTTTGGATATCCAAAGAGACATGATATAATTAGTTATTTCTATTGCCAATATTTTGGTGCGTTACGCTTCGCTAACACACCCTACCAGAATGAAAAAGCTAATCACTGAAAATGACTCAATGTTTAAATCCTGACTGTTTAAAACTTAATCCACCAGACACAATATTCTGTCAATACTGTGGTGAAAAATTAGTTTTAGCCGAACGTTATTGTCCTATAAAAATTA
>JBFRWR010000770.1:0-18834 GCA_051439685.1 Trichodesmium sp. | reverse complement strand
CTCGAACCCATTGTCAAAATGGTGGTATTATCACCTTTATTGAAGTTAGCAGGTTTTTACCGTCCACCCTTTTATTTAAGCGCTGAGAAAGAAGTGCAAATTACTTCTGAGGATAAAGGAACAATTGTTAAGGGAAGACTTGATTTGTTGATATTTACACCTCATTTTTGGATTATGGTTATTGAGTCTAAGAGAGCAAAATATTCCCTAGAAGCAGGAATTCCTCAAACCCTGGCGTATATGTTAGGTAATCAAGATAACACCAAACCTACTTTTGGATTTGTGACTAATGGCAATGAGTTTAGTTTTTTGAAGCTTATTCAACAAGATAAACCTATTTATAGTCAGTCTTATCCTTTTGCTCTCAATCGTCAAGATGATATCTATGTAGTTTTGCAAATCTTAAAGCGTCTTGCTCAAATTGTTGTCAGTTTCTATAAGGGAAAAAAAACTTGTAATATCAAGCCTCATTAATTAGCCATAATCAAAATGTTCTTCGTCTCTAAGCAAGAATATTTTTCGCTCTTTCCCTTTCTTCCCTACTCCCTACTCCCTACTCCCTGCTCCCTAAATTTTTTATTGTGGTTATTCAAAGAGAGATGATATAATTTATTTGTAGTTTTGCTTTAATGCTGCTAGATATATTTTGCGCTAAAGCGCAACTACAAACAAAAAAATTATCTTTATTGTCAATTTAAAAGCCATATTTTTTAATCTGTTGACGTGCATATTCTTGTGGCTCACTGGGGTCAAAAGTATCATATTTTAATTGTTCATAACGGAGAATAATTGTGGGGGGTTGTTGCCCTAATTGTTTAGCAATTTGTCGCGCTAAACTTGTACGAAATACTTCATCTGCAATATTTTCATGGTCAATATTATCAGCTAATAAATTCCAGCGTACTAATTGAGAAGTAATCCAATAGGAAAAACTTTTCCAAGGATAAGGATTAAAATCTATTCTGTCTGGAACATTTTTAATTATACCATTACCATCTGCAAATCTGCCTGTTAATATTTCTATTAAAATACCTTCAGGAACATTAATATATTCTGGAGCTGATATTGCTTGGGCAATTTCTCGGCGGTGAAGTGGATTTTGGGCATAAATAGAACTATCAATAATTGCTTTATTTAATGCTCTAAATGTATTGGGATGTTGACTAATCCATTGTTGACTAGCGGCAAAAGAGCAACAAGGATGTCCCGGCCAAATATCTCTAGTTAATATGTGAATAAATCCAATTTTTTTGGCAACTGCTAGTTGATTAAATGGTTCGGCAACAATCATGGCATCAATTTCACCTGTCTCTAATTTTTGAATCATTTCAGTAGGTGGTATTGTAATGATTTGTACATCTTTATCTGGGTTAATTTTACCCGCAGCTAGATAGTAACGTAGGATTAAATTTGGCATAGAATAAACGTAAGGAGTAGCAATTTTGAAGCCTTTAAAATCTTCTGGTTTTGTGACTTTTCCTTGATGTTTCATCCCGACTGTAATTGCATTGCCATTAATATTTTGAATGCTCACTAAATTAATCGGAAATGCTAGAGAATCTAAGCCCAAACTCATAGCAAGTGGCATGGGAGAAAGCATATGATAGGCATCTAATTCACCTGCAATCGCTGAGTCTCTAACTTGTTCCCAACTATTCATTTTCACTAATTCTACTGTTAAGCCATATTTCTCATAAAATCCCAATGGAGCAGACATAATAATTGGTGTAGCGCAGGTAATCGGAATAAATCCAATTTTGAGATTAGTTTTTTCTAGTTTTGTAGGTGTTAAATCATCTTTTTCTCTGATTTCAGGCAGGCTACAGTTAGCGAGACTAACTAATAAAGAAGTAACTACAATTCTCTCTATAAATTTACGACGAGTAACATCAGAATTGCGGATAGAGTTGGGGAGAATTTGCTGAATATTTCCGCTAAAAATAGCAGTTGAAATAGCATCTAATCCTCCGGCTTTTTTAATCAATTCTTTGCCAAGTTGGTAAGTATGATTTTTCTGATTGTCAGTTTGATTTTTTAGCAAAGAATCCTCTAGAAGTTGACCAGAAAAATCTCTGGAAGAAAAAATTCCAGATTTATCCAGAGAAAGTGATAAATGCTTTTTGTCTTGCCAACTTTTTGATTGATCAATGGGGGAATAATTTTTAGTTTTTAATTTTGAGCTTTGACTTTGGAGAATATGATTGGTAAGAGAAATTCCTGAGGGTTGATAAACACCCATTTTTACCAAATCATCTACTAATTTATGGGGGTCTTGCGGGAAGTCTGGTAGTTGATGATTCAGAGAAGAATGATACCCACCGCAATTAGAACATTTAGCTAGTTGTGATAAATTTTTCATCATATTTTAGAGAATAGGGAATAGGGAATAGGGAGTAGGGAAATTAGCAAGAATATAATTTCAGATTGAATACTTACACTTAGGAGGAAATAAAGTAGAAGGAAAGAAAAGGTTAGAAGGGAGAAAGCTTTTTTATGACTGATTATTAGGACAAGAGAAATTAGTATTGAGATATTTCCAATAATTATAGCTAATTATAGCAATTTTTAAAATAGTGAGGTACAGTTCAAAATTAATCTCTATCTGTTCTTTCCTACTCCCTACTTCCTACTCTACTAATCCTCAATAATTTGTGAGAAAAACTTTAGGAGTTTGGCTTACAAATCAGATTTTTGCCTGGGTTTGGATATCCTGGGTTTGGAGAGCAAACCCCTACGATCAAGTCTTACAAACTCTTGAGGATTGCTATCCCTAAAAAAACAAATTTTGTACCTTATCAGTCTGGGAATTGCTGTATAGCAATCCTAAATTGGTCGTAATATAAAATACGGCTAAATACTAATCACAAAATTACTTCCTCTTAAATTACAGATGTTTTATTGAATACGAATTTAAAAATTCAAGAGTTTAAATCTTTTCTTTCTCCTGAATTCTGACTCCTGACTCCTAGAGCAATAGGATAACTAATTACCCGGATTCTATATAACAAGTCTTATAATAGTTAAAAAGAGCTAAAAACTTTAAAAATTCTGACTCCTGACTCCTGACTCCTGACTCCTAACTCCTCCGAAAATGCTACAACCTAAATAGGATTGCTATAGTTAAATCTTACAATAAAGAAACCAGATTTTTGAGAGTTAATTCAAGTTTTTGAATCTGGTTTTTTACTAGAGTAATTCCTTGAGAATTTTCTTGGGCAGTATTGTTAATTGTATTAATTGCTTCTACTATTTGTTGTAGAGCTTGAGCTTGCTGTTGAGTATTAAAAGAAATTTGTTTATTATTAAAATCAACATTTTTAACTGCTTTTGTCACACCTGTAAAACTAATAGCCATTTCTTCAACAATTTGCATTGCTTCTGTAGCAGTATGATTACCTTCATTAGTAGAATTTACTGTTGTTTTGATAGTTTCCTGAATTTCATTAATGAGGTTGCTAATATTTCCAACATATTGTCTACTTTTTTCGGCAAGACTACGAATTTCATTAGCTATTACTGCAAACCCTTGACCATCTTTATTAGCTCGTATAGATTCTATAGTAGCATTCAGGGCAAGAATATTAATTTGAGTCGATAATTGATTAACCAAACTAATAATATTCTCAATTTCAGATGATTGCTCATTTAACTGTTGACTTTGTTCGGCAATCCCTCCAACTTTTTCTTTTAAAATAGACATTCCTGTTAAGGCTTTATTAACTGCTTCAGTACCTAATTCTGATAAATTTAGGGCTTTAGTCGCATCGGTTTCTGTAGCTTTTATTTGTGCTGTTGAGTTTTGAAATGAGATATTTAACTCATCAATAGTAGTAGTCATTTGATTTAATGCAGCGGCTTGGGAAGATGCGTTTTTTTCCTGTTCTATCATTGTCGTAGTTATTTCTGAAGATGAAGAGGAAATTGTGCTAGTTTCTTGAGTTATATTTGTGCTAATTTTACCAGCTATTGTATTGCCAATCAGAAATGCAAGTAATGCAGAAATACCCGTTGTGGCAAATACTATTATAATTAACAACTGTAATTCTTTTTCTTCCTTTTCTAGTTGTAAATCTACTCTTTCTGATTGAAGATTTCTCAATTCATCTATGAGTTTTTCTAGATTAATCGTCATGTTTTTAACCTTTCCTTCCTGCCATACTTCACTAGCTTTTTCTGGTTTTCCCAACTCAATGTAAGAAATTAATCTTCTGTTAAACTCATTTAAACGGTCTCCAATATTAATAATTTCCTCTAAATCTTTGCGCAGTTTAGGTTCTTTAATTGAAATGCGTAAATTTGCCGATTGTTCATAAAATTTTGTGTCCCATATTTCGTATTCTGTTAATTGTTCAGAAAATTTCCCCAGAAGATATCCTCTAGCATTATTCTGCATCGACAAAATACTAAACCCTAAGTTTTGAATATTATCAAATTTCTCCTCAATCATATCTAGTTCTTGGGCTTGCTTTCTCAGTTTTTCTACTTGTGAATAAACTAAAAATACTGATATAAATGACAGTAAGACTGGCAGAGAATATCCGACTAAAATTTGATTTTTGAGATTTATCTTGGGCAAATCCATAGGAATTATTAAGTAAAAAAATAATTTAACTGTAATAATATAGACTATTATAACAATCAGGAATCAGATGTGAGAATTGGGATGTTCCTTAAAAGTATGGAAAATATACCAATCCGCCCATAGGTTGCGGATAATTAAAAAGTAAATAAAAAACTTGAAACTCCTACCTGTTCCCTGTTTCCTAAAAAGCAGTAATATTTTTGCCACGAATATATTAAGTAGAGCAAGGTAAAAAAAAGGTGTTGGATATTTAGTTATAAAAGCCTGAAAAAGCACTGATATAACTTACTTCTGAGCCAGTTTACAATTTGATACATAAAGTACAATATTTATCACTTTCTACTTAGAGGATTGATCATACTTAAAAATACATTTTTTTCTTCTTCTCTTTTCCCTGTTCCCTAAAACTTTCCAATATCTCACAATTCAAATCATATTGCTATATAAAGTTATAAAATATCAATCTATAAAATGCCATGTCTGACAAAACTTATGAATTAATCTTGCGGAACTGTTGTTTACAACAACTAAATCAAGAAACAGAAATAGTAGATATTGCTATTGATGAAGGTAGAATTGCTGCTATTTATTTTGATATTCCAGCTTCTGGTCAAAAAGAAATTGATATTGAAGAAAAATTAGTAACTGCACCATTTGTAGAATCTCATATTCATTTAGACTCTAGCTTAATTGCAGGAGAACCAAGATGGAATGAAAGTGGAACCTTATTTGAAGGGATAGAAATTTGGGGCGAATACAAACAAGACATAACTATAGAAAATGTCAAAAAACGGGCGATTAAAACCTTGAAAGAGCAAGCCAAACAAGGAATATTATTTGTGAGAACTCATGTTGATATTACTGAACCAACACTCACCGCATTACAAGCACTTTTAGAAGTAAAAGAAACTGTCAAAGATTGGATGACTTTACAGATAGTAGCTTTTCCTCAAAATGGGATTTATAGTCAACATGAAAATCTTGCTTTTCTGGAGACTGCTTTGCAATTAGGTGTAGATGGTGTAGGGGGTATTCCTCATTATGAATTTACTAGAGAAGACGGAGTAAAATCTATACATCATATCTTTGAGTTGGCTGAAAAATATGACCGTTTTATTGATATTCATTGTGATGAAATAGATGACGAACAATCACGTTTTTTAGAAGTAGTTGCTGCTTATGCAATTCGGACAGGTTTAACCTCCCAAGTTACTGCTAGTCATACTACTGCTTTTGCTTCTTATAATAATGCTTATGCTTTGAAATTAATGAGTTTATTAGAGAAGTCTAAAATTAATTTTGTGGCTAATCCTTTAATTAATATTACTCTCCAAGGTCGTACTGATACTTATCCTAAAAGGCGTGGTGTAACGCGAGTAAAAGAGTTATGGCAAAATGGATTAAATGTTAGTTTCGGACATGATTGTGTACAAGATCCTTGGTATAATTTAGGTACTGGTAATATGTTAGATGTTGCTTATATGGGTGTACATATTTGTCAGATGACAGGAATACCAGAAATTAATGCTTGTTATCAAATGGTTACTACCAATGGTGCAAAAACTTTAAATCTGCAAGATAGGTATGGAATTGAAGTCGGCAAACCAGGTAATTTGATAGTTTTAGATGCTAAAAATTGTTTTCATGCTATTAGGAAACGGGCGATAATTAAGTATGTGTTTAATCATGGTAAATTATTAGCAGAAACTGTTCCTGCAAAAGAAAAATTTACTTCTTTTACTTATTAGCTGTGTCAGTCTACTACAAGACCGTTTCATCAATTAATCATTACCTCTGGTTAAAACTAAGAGATAGTACGCAAGTAGGGAAATATTATTTCATTATTCATTATTAATTAATTTCCAACCCGCCCTCATCCAGAGTTTTCGCTATGTTGCTTCACTACTAGATTAAGTGTGCGTATTTATTTTGGGGTGGGTTTATTTGAGCTAATGCTTAAACTCCTTAATTTAATGTGGAACCCACCCCTACAAATTTGCAGCGTTTAAGGTGTGTAAGTCCCGCTAGTGCAGGATGACGGAAATATGTTACCAGTGACAAAATTCTCAACGTCTTACCCATCAAAACTTATGACTTATGATATAAAATCCGGTTGAAAAGTTGTCATTGCGACGATAGGAAGCAATCTCCGCGCACCCCTGAGATTGCTTTCCTGACGGAATGCTGCGCATTCATGTCGCGTTTTCCTGACGGAATGCTCCGCAAACATGTCGCCCAGCGTTTTATGTCGGCGACAGCCGAAAAGCGAAACCTTCCACTCCGTTCCAGTCCCAATGACTTTACAGTAACTAATTACCCGGATTCTATATGACTTATGACTTATGACTTCCGCGTAGCCTTACTACATATCTCCGATAATCAAAAATAAAATCAATTATCCCATAAAAATCATAAATTATTTCCCCCTACTCCCTACTTTACAAGGGTAGTGCCGTTTCAAGACTAAAATTGTGGTTTAGAAGCAAGCAACCTCGAAGACCTCTCCCCTAACCCCTCTCCTGCGAGGAGAGGGGAGAGAACTCCCCCAACGCTAGCAGGGAAGGGGGTCGGGGGGTTAGGTTTTTTAACCCACATTTTCAAGTTTGACACGGCAGTAGGTTTTTAACAAAGGGGTAAGTAATCACTTTTATTCAGTACAAAATCTCAATACGCAATGTACTTTTTAATATAATAAATGGTTGAAAAATTCTCCTTATCCCCACACTTCTTTTACATCAAAAGTAAAAAACCTACTCCTGTGAACTACTCCCTACTCCCTACTCCCTCTTTTCTGGAGAGACCTAAACTACTATAATTTTTGCTGTAAATACTTGCACCAATTAACAGCCAAATCAACATCTGTAAACGGAATAAAAATCTTTTTAGAGTCAGAAATAATAAACTCCAAAACTACTTTACCCTGACTTGGTAGATTTTCCATATCTACAGATTTATTATTAACTAATAATTGTAGCGATCGCACATCTTGCAAAGAAAAAGTATCTAAATTAACAGGTCCTTTTCTGGTTGGTTTTCCCCAAGTAATACTATCATTATTTTGACCTAATACAGCATAAATATCATATTTTGCCTTCTCAAAAGACTCAGCCCAAGCGCGGTAAGCTTCCAACTTTTGATACTCATTCCAACCTGCCCAAGCTAGCCAAATAAACACACCCAATAAAGGCAACCATAATAAACCTCTTTCCATTCTCACCTCTAGATTTTTTACTTTAGATAAACAGTAAGAAATTATAATTTAAGAATCAAAAATTACCATCAACAACTCAACATTTGTCCACTGTCCACTTGACTTTTTTGCTTTTTTTAAGTATCAGCCAAAACATATTAAAATAGTTACAAGTTCAACTTTTTCGGGTATACAATTTTCATTCTTAACCCAATACAAGAAATAGTAAGCTATTGTAGTAAAAAAGCCTTAACTATAGTGGATATCTCAACAAATGAAAAAATTTCTGTTTGTCTGCTTATTTTTAATCGGGCTTGGTTGGGCCTTATCTAATTTTTCAGGTTTGGCCAATAAAGGAGTCTACGACTCAATAGTGTTAGACTTCCGTGAAGATATCGGAGTTACTCAAATTGTCGATAAAATTAAGACAATTTCCGATGAATACCAAGTCACACCTCGTCTGAATAGTGAATTTTCCATATCAGATAATGTTTATATTGTCAAGGGCGATCGCCAATTGCTGACAGACCTCCGCAGTTCTCTAGGCAAATATACTGAATATATTGAACCGAACTATGTGTATAGCGCGGATGCCATTATTTTTGATAGTGGTGACGGCGTACCGAACGACCCCATGTATGGGAAACAATGGAATCTTCGGAGTATTAATGTCGAATCTGCTTGGAATCAAACGAAAGGCGACGGTATAACTGTAGCAGTAATTGATACGGGTGTCACCAGAGTTCCTGACTTGCAAAAAACAAAATTCGTTCCTGGTTACGATTTTGTTAATGACCGCACATTAGCTACCGATGACAATGGCCACGGAACTCATGTTGCCGGAACTATTGCTCAAGCTACGAATAATAACTATGGGGTAGCAGGTATTGCTTACGAAGCTAGCATCATGCCACTCAAAGTCTTAGCTGCTAGTGGTGGTGGTACAGTTTCTGATATTGCTGAGTCGATAAAATTTGCTGCTGACAATGGAGCAGACGTTATCAATATGAGTCTCGGTGGTGGCGGTGAAAGCCAAATAATGAAAGAAGCAATTAACTATGCTTACAATAAAGGTGTAGTTATTATTGCAGCAGCGGGTAACGCCAACCAAAATGCAGCAGGATATCCCGCTCGTTATCCTCATGTGATCGGTGTTTCAGCTACCGATCCTTCTGGAGAAAAAGCTCCCTACTCTAACTTTGGTGCAGGAGTTGATATTTCTGCTCCTGGTGGTTCCACTTCTGGTAAAAATGAAACTGGTGGTATTCTGCAAGAAACCATTAACCCAGAAAATGGTAAGAGTGTATTTGCTTCTTTCCAAGGAACAAGTATGGCATCTCCCCACGTTGCAGGTGTAGCAGCATTAGTGAAAGCAAGCGGTATTGAAGAGCCAGAGGAAATTACTAATATTCTGAAAAAATCTGCCAGAACTGTTAAAGAAGACCCATTAAATCATTTTGGTGCAGGTCAGTTAGATGCAGCAGCAGCAGTTAAGTTAGCAGTCAAAGGTCAAATTACTTTCCGCGACTTCTTCCGGTGGTTGTATGATAACGGTTATCTTAACCCTGGTTTTTGGCTTGATGGTGGTGCGGTAGCATTGTTGCCCAAGTTGGCGATGGTGTTAGGGTCTTATTTATTAGCTTGGTTGCTACGGAATTATTTTCCTTTCAGTTGGAGTTTCCCTCTACATACAGGATTAGTTGCTGGTAGCAGTGGGTTGTTTTTCCTCCGTGGTTTCTATGTCTTTGACTTGCCTCAATGGCCGATGCGCGTAATGGGAAGTTCTGTACCCGAACTGGGTGGAGCTATTCAAGGTAGTGGTATTTTGAATCCCATTTTTGCCAGTGTATTAATTCCAGCATTATTAATAGTGTTGTTATTAGGTCATCAACAATGGAAGTGGATAGCGATCGGCACAACTATTGGTGTTGCTAGCTGTTTAATTGTGAGTGCAGTTGTCGATCCCGCCGTTTGGGGATTAGGTGCTGGTATACCTGCTCAAATTTTCTTGGTTGTAAATGCCTTGTTATGCTTAGGTTTAGCACGTCTGGCAATTAGAACAGAGGAACGGTTAGCATGAGTAGTATTACAGTAAATGGAACTGTAGAAAAACAAGGTTTCGGCGCTGGCACCTGGGCGTTAGTAACTGATGGTGTAACTTATGAATTAAAGGATGCTCCTCCTGAGTTATGTAAGTCTGACCAGAAGGCGAGGGTTACAGGTGTAGTGCGAGATGATGTAATGACGATCGCCATGATCGGTCCAGTATTGGAAGTTCAATCTTTCGAGATATTGGAATAGTTAGTTAAATTGTCACGTTAATCTGTTTTTTTGATATTAACAATAAGCCCTTATTTAGGGCTTTTTTTTATTGTTTGATTTTTGATAGCGCTATGCCCTAAAGTTATCACCTTTTATTCTGCCATTTCTTTTCTAGCCTTTGCTGTTATTGCTTCCTCTAGCCACTGACTTCTATTAGGGAGCGATCGGACATATTCATCAATATCCTGTGGAACTCTTACAGATAAAGGATTTTCAGCTTTTGGCTTTTCACCTTTACCTAATACACTCATTATTTGGCCTTTTTTATTTCTGACTAACTTGGACATAATTTTCTGCTGATGATTTTTCAATCTATTATACTATGTATACATCGGTTATTAGTTTTAATTGTTCTATTCAGACGTATACATCTTATTTAAGAATTATCTTCTACAGAATCATTGATACTAACAGCATACTCTTTGGCTTTTTCTGCAAAGATAAATGGGAAAGGTAAAGCAGTAGTTCCGCTAAAATAAGCCCATCTATTTCTAAGGTGATGGAGGTAAGCTGCTAAAGTATCATGTTCAAAAACAGAATAAACAATTGCTATTTCTAAAAGTGGGGGATTTCCTGCTGGTTTTTTGCCAGCATCAAGTCGAGATTCTTTGACTTTTATAACACCTTGTTCTGTGTTTAAAAGTTGTCTTAAACTCAAGTAAATAGACTGATTATTTTCATCGCAAATATTCTCCCAACTAAATACTCCACTGGTTCGACTTCCTGGTTTATTTTCCACAGACCAAACCGGAACTTCTTGATTTTTAGAAGTACGAATTCTTACAATTGACAACCTTTTATGGTCTGCTTGTCGTGGCAAATTTCGCTTAAGTTGTTGAGGCAATTTTCCAGAAGGTAAATTAGGATTAGTCAACCATTTCAACATACTCCTAGAATTCTGAGCTTCTACCATAAATAAGACATGAGGTTCAGAATTATTCCCAATTTTTGTATACAAACAATTCTTTAAAGCTTCACTAACAAAATTATTAATTAAACTTTGCTGCTCTTTTTCTACTTCTAGTATTAAATTTTCCGGCAGTTCTTGTATATAAGAAGTGGGGTCCCATTTTTCAGTCAATAAAATTTTGTAAATCTCCCAAGATGATACCCATTTTTGGTTTTTTTGCCATAAGTTAGGAGTAGTAAATTCTACTTCTCCAATAATAGGATTAACTCGCACCATTAATACAGCTATATTTTTATTTCCACTAGCTGTTGTTTTGCGAGTGCGTCGTAAAATATATAAGCAAGTTAGCCAAGTTTCTTGGGGAATACCATCTTTTGAATTAATCAAAGGTGCAGGTAAAATTCCACATTGTTGTAGAAGTCCGGAGACAGCACTTTTAACTCTTGATTCATCTTGTTTTTCTGACTTTTTGTTATTACCAAATAACCCATGAATCCGTTGATTAACATAACCTAATTGCATCGCTCCTATTCTGGTTGCTAAATAAGGATCGGTATTTTTTGGA
Source organism: Trichodesmium sp. (assembly GCA_051439685.1). Lineage (GTDB taxonomy): Bacteria > Cyanobacteriota > Cyanobacteriia > Cyanobacteriales > Microcoleaceae > Trichodesmium. The sequence continues at coordinate 7,265 of JBFRWR010000770.1, read as the reverse complement.
TACTCATCAGGTTCAAGAATTTCTATTAACATTCCACTCCGGTTTTCTGGTTTTGGCAATGCAGAATTAAATAGAGAAATTCGATTATTTAGAGTATTTTCTTTCCTTAGTTGAGGGGTCAAAGTATCATCTAATAAAAGTGGGTCTATGAGATTATCGACTTGTTGAGTTTTAATGCAAAGAGAACCATGATTTCCTGAATAAATAACAGATTTTCCAGTCGCACCAGTATTAGTTTTATATTCATTCACTTTCCCTTTATTTGTTAATTCCAAAACTAAGCAAATTTCATCAATTAGTGCCTCCCTACATTTCTCAGTTTTCCAGAGAATTAAAATTGTTTCTAGGGGAAGTTTTGATGAAAAAGTTGCAACGCTGGCTTCTTTGGGGCGTTGCATAATTACTGATAAATCATTGGGTTCTTTAGGTGTTTTATCGCCTTTACTTTTGGATTTTCCTGGTTCCCAAAAAGGTGTCTTAGGAAATTTAATTGGAGTTGTTTTTCCTACTCGCTCAACTGGGAGACATTCTAAAATTGCTCTGTCTATATCAGCTACATCTAGCGGACTTACTCCTGGTAAACAAGGATGTTTTCCGAGGGAAGTATCGTAAGCGATCGCTGTTTGTAATTCTTGATTTTGATTTCTACCCCAATCATTTTCATGTATGGAAAAAGCTGCAACATCCCGTGCAGTTGGCAAATATTTTCTACCTTTAATTAGTTCGCTAATTGCTCCAGGAAATTGAGGGTAATTATTTCCTCTACTAATTTTTAATTTGACAAAAGTTGGATTTTGAAGTTTTTCATCTAACCACCTAAATTGATTTAATAAATAAACAGAAACACCCTCTCCAGGAACGTAATTTTTTTCATTTTCCCATAAAGGTCTAGTTAACCATCTACGGACAGAAACTTGATTATAAATTAGGGGAGATTTTCTCCAAGGTAATGTTTGTAAATAAAAATGAATTACTAAAGAAATCCACATTTTACTTTTTGAATTACTGTCTTGAGTTTCTATCGGAGGCCAAGACATTAATTCCGCACCTCTTAATTGCACTACTGGATAAAATTTGATAGTTTGACTGTTAGTTAGTGTAACTTTAGGGTGTTTTAAAAATTCTTGAGCTAAATAATTAGGAATTGCTTGATAGAGAATATTTTTGTGTTCTTCATCTGTGGAATTAAGCAAAGATAATTGAATTGGTTTTGACTGCCACTGCCACTTAATATTCCTAATTTTATCGAGATGGGATTCAACTATATCCTCACCTAATTTAGAAGTAAATTCTTCTCGTAGCCAACCTCTTACTAAAATTGGCATTCGACTCATATCTTGAGGTATTTCTGTAGCAAATATCCAAGGTTTTTCTGATTGATTCCAACTACGAGGTACAGCATGAAAAGTGGGATTAAAACTGGCAATCATTAAGGTATTTAATGAACGAATTGGGATGCCACTCCATCTATTAGTAATACGTCGTCTTTCTTCGGTTAGCTTCCGAGCAACTTCTATATATTCTGGCGGTGGATATAAGGGATAAATTTGTCGTGAAATATCCTTTTTTAAAGACCAAGCACTTAGTTTAATGTTGTTCATAATTCAAAAATTCAGTGTGAGTTAGTAATTCTCAAAATCTATTATAAAGTTCTCTAGCAATTTAATTTTGCCTAGTAGATGATAATTCATTCAATCAGAAATTAGGACTCGTGTAAAAATAAACTAAACAGTTTTTTTGATGGAAGCTATATTTAGCAATTTATCCTAGATAAAATTTGTACAACTTATTTTTAGATGGCTCCTTAGTGGAATTTGATCGAGGAATTAGGATGGCATCTCCTCTATTACTAATATTATGTCTTTCTTGAGTTAATTTTTGAGCAACTTCTATATATTCTGGCGGTGGATATAAGGGATAAATTTGTCGTGAAATATCATTTTTTAAAGACCAAGCACTTAATTTAACGTTGTTCATAATTCAAAAATTCTGTGTGAGTTAGTAATTCTAAAAATATGCCATAAAGTTCTATGGCAATTGTTCTTTGAGCTGGTATAGGAGCATCCATTCAACCAGAAATTACTGCAATTTTATCAAGGAATTAGGATGGCATCTCGACTATTAGTAATATTATGTCTTTCTTGGGTTAACTTTTGAGCAACTTCTGTATACTCTGGCGGTGGATATAAAGGATAAATTGGTCGTGAAATATCCTTTTCAAAAGACCAAGCACTTAATTTAATGTTGTTCATAATTCAAAAATTCTGTGTTTTCTAGCAATCCTAAAAATATGCCATAAAGTTCTATGGCAATTGTTCTTTGATATGGTCTATCGGCATCCATCCAACCAGAAATTACTTGAATAATTCCTACTAGCAAAGATGTCGTCTCATCATCATCTAATTCTTGAGCAGAATTAGGAGCAAATTTAGCATCTAAAAAATGAACGTTGATGGGAACTCCTCCTCTAACTCCCCTACCAATGACTTGCCAAATAGTTACTGCTTGAGTAGCACAAAGAACCTTTCTTTCATCATCATTTAATTGTCTAAAACTAGGATTTCTCCCAGTTAAATTAATTAGCTGAATAAATGCTTGTCTGACAAATTCATCTGCTTGTTCGTGGATTGTATTGTGACTGTAATTTTCCTCAATATTAGACAAAGCCCAATTATTTAAAAAACGAACTGTAGTTTGCCAATCATCAGGTACTGGCATTGGTCTAATTAAAAATAAGATAGCACCAAAAGCAGCTTTTTGTCTTTCATTAAGAATATTATGACCTCGTTCAAATGCCATTAAAGGACCAGAAATTAATTTCACAGGAGTGTCTTTTAATTCTTGGATTTTGCCTCGACGAATACCTTCTAAATGAGCAGGAGAATTATCTCGTCTAAGAGTTTGAATTTCCTCAAAATTTCCTACTCCATATCGTTGTTTTAATTTCTCTATTGCTAACTCAGATTCATCATAACTTCCTGTAATTAATAAAATACGTTCTCTGTCTTCCCATAAATTGGAATTTTCCTGTTCTTTATCTCTTAAATCTTGGAAAATATCCTCTAAAAAACTAGGTATTTGTTGAGCTGAAATAGCACGAATTAAATTAGCGATCGCTAGTTCTCTTTTTTCTCCCCGAAGTCCTGATATAGAGATATGTTTTTGATTTTCTCCCATTTGAGGATTAGCATAAAATTGACTTGACTGAATATCAGAATTTGAGTCTCTATTTCTCAGCAAAACAGTGGGAGGAATTGTAATATTATATGCTGGAGAATCTGGTGCATAGCTAGTACCAGAAATGAGGATTGTTTGGGCACTTTCCCACTCATCAACAGAGAATAATTGAGGGAAATTTAACAACAAATATCTCCCCACTCCCACATAGCGGAAATAGGAAAGTTTTCCTCCTCTATAATTTTCATTTGCTTTATAAAGAAACCCAAGCAAATTTCCCACTGGAGATTCTGGAAGAACTGCTAAATAATCTAAAGGTGGTCGATTTACAAGTGAATAAGTTACATCTTCCAATTCCCTAATATTTCCAACAGAATTGAGATTATCAACTAAGAAAATTAAGTAATGATCTAAGATAGTCAGCAAAATAGCAAAATGAACTTTTTTAGTTAGCCATTCTATGTCTGCTTCTGGATTTTCTAAAGCTATGTTATGCTGATTCAACCATTCATTAATCCATACTTTAATATCCTCTAAATTCTGACGATAACTTCCTGGTTTCATAACATCATCAGCTAGATTAGAAAGTTCTCCACCTTGCCTTCTATTCAGAGGATTTCTGAGAAAACCTTGTAGTTGCTGCAAAATCTGTTTTACTCGTCGATCATTATTTCTCAATTCAACTTCTGAAAGTTCTAAATCATCTGAGTTTGGTTGAATTAATTCTCTAATTATTCTCGTCCAAATACCATAACTATAAAAAGGTATTTTTCCTAACCACTTCACTAACCATATTTGTTTAGAAAGCAGGTTATAAATATTGTTAACTGCATTGTCAAGATAATTATTTGCTGCCATAAAATCAACAGATAGTCTAGAAGCAGCATGACTCCTTTCTGAGTTATTAATATTGGCAAGTTTTACTCCTACTTGATTGACAAAAGCATTAGTAGATACTAAATTTTCATCTGGAGAAAAATGTTCATCAAATTGCACCTGAACTCTGTCTGCTTCATCAACAAATAAAAAGTCACATTCTTTATATACTGCTTCAGCAAATTTCATTTTTTCCGAGAAGATTATTAGAGGAACGGGAGTATGAATAAAACTTGCTGGAGTTAATATCCACACATAAGCAGTGGCAATATCTCTTTCTAATTTATGGCGCGGACAAACATAATAAAAAGGGCAAGTTTTATTTTTCTTAATCAAGCGATCGCTCTCTTCATTTTCAGTATTTCCTGTTGTATTATGAGCCGATTTCTTTTGGTAAAGACTATGACAAGGTTCCTTTCCAAATCCCCATATTGTGTCAACATTTTGGTCAATAAAAGAAAGAAGTGGGCATTGATTACTAAACCATTCATAAACTGGATGAGTACCTCCAGCAGCAATTTCTTCTCCTTCATTTCTCAGCATTGCTTCATATACTTTTTGAAGTTGTCCGGGGCGGTCTTTTCCAAGTATTGGAGCTGCTGGAATTTCCAAACAATGCTTAAACAAATATGCAAGCTTTACGCTAGAAACCACATCATTAACAATCAAAGCACATCGTTTTTTCTGTTTAGCAAAATGATAAGTTAAAACTTCTAAAAGAGTTGATTTGCCAACATTCAATAATCCGACAATATGCAGAATTTTATCTAAATTAAAACAATCTCCCGTAGTAAAGTCATCCAAATTTTCATCATATAAATCTAGTTCCACTTGGGAAAGACGCTGATAATAATTATTATTTATCCCGCGAGTTTCTAACCTTTCATCCATCTCCCTAGCAGAGACTAATAAATCGTTAAAATTAATCGTAATTCTAGGATTTTCTGCTTGACGAGTGCGGACAAAAGTTACTGGTGGAGACTGAGGAATAACATCAATAATTTCCTGTGGAATTGGAATTGGAACTTGACCAAAACTATTTTCATTTTCATCAACTTTTGCCAACCAATCTCCGGCAGTTGCTATTTCTATTTCACGTTGTTGATGGGATGGTGTTTGTTGAATAACTTGCTGATAATTTAATAACCTTTGATGATAACTACCTGATGGTAAAGGTAGAGAATTTTGTTCAGTCAAGTGATATACTTTTACATCATTTGGTAGTTGAATATATTCATCAAGACAATCTAACCATCGTTTACCTTTATAACGCAAAAGATAAAATCTTGCCTTTCTTACTATCAACCAATTATCATCATTATCAATTGCCGGAAAACGATATCCAGAAAGTAAATGTCTAACTGTTTTTGCTGGTTCTCTAGGAGCAACAGTATGTAGTAAAGTCAGACCTAATTCTATATGAACAATAAGTCTAGCAACTCGACCTAATTCTCTAGGATTATCCCCCACAAAATTTACAAGAGTTGAGTCTTGTTTTAATACTTTACACAAACCTTTATACCAACCGCTAGTCTCACGCATTTTTTAACACTTTTTTAGCTGATTTAACAATTTCACTACTTAATTTTAGTTGTAATTTTCCCAAGGCATCCTTATATTTTTTTTGCCTGGGAAAAGTAGAAATTTTTCAGGTTGATTATTGAGTAACTTTTCATCTCTTTTTCCGTGCTTCAAAAATTTCTGCACTTAATTTTAGTTGTAATTTTCTCCAAGCATCCCTATATACTTTTTGCCTACAGATCGGAATAACTCCTAAGCTTGATTATTGAGTAACTTCTAATATCTTTTGCGCTGATTTAATAATTTCACTACTTAACTTTAGTTGTAATTTCCCCAAAGCATCCCTATATTTTTTTTGCCTGCGAATAACAGGAATTCGCAAACTTTCTCTAGCATCAGGAATTACAATAAATGTCTCTGTTGCTTCAGACTGAACTCTCACTTCTTTAACCTTTTCAGGAGTTATATAAGACCAATCTTTAACATCAATTGCCCATTTAATATTTCCTGGAAATTCCACCAGTAAATCATACCAATCGACATGAGGCCATAAGGTAACTTTTGCTCCTAAATTTGTTAACTCTTCAGCTAGTTTTACTTCCCAAATCCCCGGAATTGTGCCATACAAATAAACTCCATAACTCACAGCTAACCATTGGTCTGCTTCTTTTTTAGGAATGGGAGATAAACTAGGAAATTTATTTGGGTTTTCGGCAACAAGTTGCTGACAAAAAGCATTTTTACAACTATAACTACCATCCCTGCGTTGCCTTTTTATATACTTACATCTCGGACAAATATGGTATTCATCATACTCATCCAAATTTATTAATGGTTTGTATATTTCTTGATTTTTGAAGTAATCATTTAAGGGTCTGAATGTGCGGGAATCTAAATAGTCTTCTAATTCTATGCGACGTATAACTGGTTTGGTAATAATTAGATTTCTGAAATCGTGATAAGTATCTTCTAATGAGTTATTTGTGCAATAGTCTTTGATTGTTTTCAATATATATTCTTGCACTTGAGCAAGATAATTTTTACCAGGAAGTGCTAAATCTCTAGCAAAATCCGATACTAAACCATCATCTATAAGGGTAGCATTTTCAGGAATAAATTCTACTTTTTCTGCTGGTTTCCAAGACCTAATTGGTTGAGTCGCCCACTCAAAAAATTCTGGTAGATTTGTTGGTGCTTTTTCCCCTTGTAAAATTGAGATTGCTAACATTTTTGACATTCCGATGCGGAGTGCTTTTGGAAGTTTATTTCGCTTATCTAAATTTAGATTTTCCCACTCTACTAAACCTGTGGCTAAGTATTGGATAGTTTTGGTAATATCTGTTTCTTTCATATTTAAGTTTATGTCTGAATAATTAGTGATTATAGCGTTTCTCAAGTTACCGAATAATTAAGGTATAAAGATTATATCAAAATATTCCTAGATTCAATCCGCTAAAAATTCTAATTCTTGATTTATTTCTGCTGATAAATTATTCAATAACTGTAGTTTATTTCTTAACTTTATTACCTCTGGTGACTGCTGAGTGACAGGAACTTTAATGATTTTTTCCGCCATTGCTTCATATTTCTCAACTGCTTTTAAAGTTACAGTGCTAAAACGACTTAAATAATCTCTAGCTGCATTAGCATAAGCTTGTTTTACTTGCTCCTGATAACTTGCTAAATTTTGT
>JBFRWR010000769.1:0-7534 GCA_051439685.1 Trichodesmium sp. | reverse complement strand
CTGTTGGCGATACCATTCCAGATATTTTTTGGGAGACTCAAAATAACCCTGGTAGTCTGGATGCAGTAAACCCATATTGGGAGTTTCCACTGGTGGCGGTATTTCACCAACTTTTAAACCTAAATATTTTTCTGCCAACACCCAACACATAGCAGCAACGTTTTCTGTACCCCCCGCATTCCAATAACCGTAAATTATCAACCAGTTGCGCAGGTCTTGCACTTTTTTGACTGGTACAAACTTGAGTAATTTCGGACCTGTTTTCAGGAAACTGATATAACCTGCAAGTTTGTCTTCCTCTCTCCCACTGGAAAATTTGCTAAGAATAAACTTAACTGGTTTTGGCATTCCTTTCGGTTGGTCTCCGATAACAAATTTCCCCAATTTTGTTAATGCCATCAATTCCAATGCTGACTCAAAAACCAGACGAATAGGAATATGTTGTACTCTTTCCCGCAACCATAAAACTTGGTCGTAGTCGAAAAGGAGACTGCCGAAAAACACATCAGCATTTTCCAGAGCAGTCGCGACAGTTTCAGGTTGTTGGGAAAGTGCGCGATCGCTAAATACTTGGATATCTAAATCTGGACATCGGGAAGTTGCCATTTGAGCAGCTTGGCGATATAGTCCAGTATTAAAAGACTCAAAACCTGCGATTAAGACAATACGTTTCATGGCCTAATTTTTATAAAAGTTACTATACTAATACTATTAGAATAGCGAAAAAAGACTATAGCAATTCTTTAGATATTCGATCCCCCCTAACCCCCGTTTAACAAAAAGCGCAGCATCATCAGGCTTCCCCCTTCCCAAGGGGGACGGGAGGGGGATCGATAAGGGGGGAACTTCAAAGTCCCCCTTAAGAAGGGGGATTTAGGGGGATCGTAAATGTACCTCATCCAACAGAGAAACGCGATAATTATTGTTACTATTTTTTAGAATTGCTATATTATTTTTATAAGTGATTTTTTTTCGGCCTTTAGCAGTATTGTCAAGCGTACATTAAGATAATGATTACTATTAATTTAAAACCAGAAATTGAAGCTCAGATTCGAGAAAAAGCTAAGTCACAAAATTTATCAGTTGAAAAATATATTGAAAATTTAATACAAAATGAAATCGAAGCTCTGGTTAGAGATCAAATTAAGTCACAAGACTTATTTATTAAAAATTTAATAGAAAAAGTAGAAAAAGAAGTTGAAACTCTAATCCGAGAAAAAGCAAATTCAGAGGAGTTATTAGTCAAAAAAAATATTGAAGATTTAGTAGAACAACAAATTATTGATTTTAGGGAAGATCGGCAATCTGAACTTTCTATCGAACGGTGGGAAAATCAACTATTAAAGTTCATTAATTCACCTATTAATTCTCGTCTTTCTCCTCTACCGGACGAAGCAATTAATAGAGAAAATATTTATACAAGGGAAGATAAAAACTTATGACCTACCTGTTAGATACAAATATTCTGCTGCGTTTGAGACAAACAAATCACCCTCAACACTCAAATGCACTTAAAGCGACTTTATTATTAAAGAAAAAACAAGAAAAATTATGTATTTTTCCACAAAATTTGATGGAATTTTGGGTAGTAGCTACACGACCTATTGAAGTGAATGGTTTAGGCTTATATTTTCAACAAGCCTTACAATAAATTCAGCTTCTCAAAACTATTTTTATTCTCTATGAAGATAATCCAGGTATTTTTCAAGAATGGGAGAAGCTGATTACAAAATATCAAATAATGGGAAAAAAAGCACATGATGCCAGATTGGTTGCTAGTATGATCGTTCATAAAATTAACTATATTTTGACATTTAATACAAATGATTTTAAAATTTACTCGGAAATAACTGTCGTCGATCCACTAAAAATTTTAGAAAATGAATGAAGTGATGTTTTATCTCTGCTCATAAATTACCTGCGCTGTCTTGAGAATTTCCTGACGACGAATCCAATTTTCACTATTTTCAATGGATTCTTTTACAGTAATATCAACTTCACGCCCTATGCTATCTTCTAATTCATGTTTGATTTTGGCAAGAGTTAATAATCCCTGGCGAGCGTTTGGTGCAAAGCGAATGAGAATATCAATATCACTATCGGCGTGAAAGCGATCGCTTAAAACTGATCCAAACAAAGCCATTTCTGTAATATTCCAACGTTGGCAAAATTGAGCAATTTCTTCTGTCGATATACCCAAACGTTTTTGTAATTGAGGATTGAATTTTAGTAGCATATATATTTCAAAATAACTAATATATTAACATAATTTCTAAGCTTCTAATATTTCTCGTCTTAACCATTTAATAATAGCATCTATTAAATTGGGATTTTGGGGTGAAATACATTCTATATTGTCACATTTTTGGTCTGAGATGAGACAGATGGAACCGCCAAGGGTGCTTAATGTAGTGAGAAATATTTCGCTGAATGAGCGATCGCTTTTGGATGTGTAAAATATGAGTGCTACTCGTTTGTCTAATTTTTTTAGATTGAGTCGCCAGTAAGTTTTGAGGGATGACATTGTAGTGGGGGTTTGTGTTATTTCTGGGCAACCTTGTTCTATCATTTCAATATAGATATCTGGGGCGGGGTTATCTGGGTTAGTAAAATTTGCTCCGTCGATACAGAATTGTTTAAAAATTTCAAAATATAACGTTGCTATATTTGATGATTCCAGGGGAAATAAGGCAAGATAAAGCTTTCTTTACAGCGGTTTTCATTTCAGTAGACCACAGTAGGGACGTTATATGGAACATCCCTACAAGGTTTTAGTTGTGACGACGTGGTTTATCCATCTGAAAAGTGCTGTAATACTATGATCAGTTACCTTTTCGACGATTTATCAAAAAAGTGAAGAACAATAATTTTGGGAGATTACACAATTTTTCCAGTGGATCAGGTACAAAATTGTATGGTATTAGGAAGTAGGGAGAATATAGATTAATTTTGAAATGTACCTCACTATCTTCAAAAGTGCTGTCATTGTAGGGATTTGGAGACAAAACCCCTACAATGAGTGAATCGTAGCGATGCTACCGGATTTGATCTAAATTCCTCTTTCTCTAATTCATGCCTAATTAGGGCTTGCTGATTAAACATCAAAGGATTGAATGATAAAGGTTTGAGGAATTTTCGGTCGGGAAAAAGTACCAGCTTTTTGGTTGATAAAGCGGAAAAAGTGAGCATTTTGGGTAGATTATGGCAGAAAAATCAAAGGAGGAATAATACTCCTTTCTCCTCTATAATTCCCACTAATCCTGACTCCTGACTCCTACCCTTACCCATAAGACTTTTTCAGCAAACCCTAATTATGGGCTACAACTTCCATCAAAATTTTATGGGAACCCAGTTCAGGAGAATTTTCTGTAGGATGACGCTGAATATACTGACCATCTCCTTGTAAATCCCATGCTTGACGGTTGTCAGATAACAAAATCCCTAGAATCTCTTGTAACTCTTTTGCCAGATCGGGGTCTTCCACTGGTGTAATCGCTTCCACCCGACGGTTAAGATTACGCGGCATCCAGTCAGCGGAACCGATGTACAATTCCTCTTTCCCATTATTATAAAAGTAGAAAATCCGAGAGTGTTCTAAATAACGGCCGATCACACTCACCACCCTAATATTTTCGCTGATATCTTTCAAACCAGGACGCAGACAGCAAATACCACGGATAATCAAATCAATTTTTACTCCTGCTTCAGATGCTTTATACAAATTAGCAATAATTTCCGGGTCTACCAAAGAGTTCATCTTTGCTACAATTCTGCCCGTATCTCCATTTTGGCAATTCTCAATTTCCCGATGAATTAGCTTGAGAAAGGAATCGCGCATATTCACAGGTGCAATCAATAATTTCCGGTAAGCAGTCTTGCGGGAATATCCTGTCAGAAAATTAAACAAATCTGCTAAATCTGCTCCCAACTCTGGGCGACAACTCAATAAACCCAAATCAGTATAAAGTTTAGCTGTCTTCGGGTTATAGTTACCAGTACCAATATGAACATAACGACGGATATGACCTTCCTCCTGACGTACAACCATCACAACTTTTGTATGAGTTTTCAGACCTGCTAAACCATAAACCACATGAACGCCAGATTGTTCTAACTTCCGCGCCCATTGAATATTATTTTCTTCATCAAATCTTGCCTTCAATTCTACTAATGCTGCTACTTGCTTACCATTTCCTGCTCCATCAATTAAAGCATTAATAATAGGTGAATCTCCAGAAGTCCGGTAGAGAGTCATCTTAATTGCCAACACATTCGGATCGTGTGCAGCTTGGGTAATGAAATCTTGTACGGTGCTAGCAAAAGAGTGATATGGATGATGCACCAATAAATCTTTCTCGCGAATGACTGCAAATAAGTCTGTACCATATTTTCTATGATGTTCCGCAGTGGTAGTAATATCATCACCATAATGTCGTAACCTTGGAGGGATAGTAGATACCCAACTTGGATCTTTGAGTTTTGGCAATGACAACCCCAGGAATGACATTAAATCTTTTAAATCTAGTAATCCATTTACATTGTAGATATCTTTTTCTGACAACTCCAACTTTTCCATTAATGTCTTTTTTAATTTATTTGGCATTGTTGGGTTAATTTCCATTCTGACTACAGTACCACCGATACGTCTCTTGCGCAGTTCTTTCTCAATCACTAACAGCAAGTCATCACCTTCATCTTCTTGCACTGCCAAATCAGCATCACGAGTAATCCGAAATAGGTGATATTCTTGGATATCCATACCAGGAAATAAAGTTCCCAAATTATGCGCAATCACTTGTTCGAGCGGAACTCCCATCCAATTTACAGTTTGACCATTGTCTTGTATTTGTAATTTTTCTGGTAAGGGTAAAAACCGAGGTAATATTTTGGGAACTTTGATTCTAGCTAATAAATCTTCTTGAGTTTCTGGATTTTTTAGCACTACTGCCAAGTTAAAACTGAGATTAGATAAATAGGGAAAAGGATGGCTAGCATCAATAGCTAAAGGTGTAAGAACAGGAAATATGTGTTCTTCAAAATAGTTTTGAAAATATGTTTTTTGTTCTTGATTTAGGTCTATATAATTGAGGATATAAATACCATTTTTTGATAATTCTGGGCGTAAAGTTTGCTCAAAGAATGTATGTTGTAAAGAAACCATTGGTAATAATTTTTGATTAATTCCATCCAGTTGTTCTTGAGGAGTAAGACCATCAGGGGTTAATTTATTTACTTCAGCTTCAATTTGTTTTTTGAGAATTGCTACCCTAACCATAAAATATTCATCTAAGTTAGAACTAAAAATTCCTAAAAATTTTAGACGTTCTAATAAGGGAGTACGGGGGTCTAAACCTTCTGATAAAACCCTACGGTTAAACTCTAACCAACTAAATTCTCTATTAAAGTAGTATTCAGGGTCACGAAAATTTTTCTCTACAGGAGTTTCTGCTGCATTTTTTTTGTTTTTGGACATAGTTAATTAAAGTATCTCTTGATGTTGGTTAAAATTCACACTGATTGTAAAGTAGTTTCTATCCGTTGTAAAGTCTAATTTTTCCATAAATTGACTGTCTAATCATAAATTGTGGTGATTTTGCTTAACTTGCTGTTAAGGTCATTTCAGTTGTCAATTATCACTGGATCTAATTGATAAATATCAGATATAGCAATCCTATTTTATTCGTGGCAAAAATCGTACTGCTTTTTAGGGAACAGGGAACAGGGAACAGGTGGGAGTTTTAACTTTTTTATCTACTTTTTGATTCGTCGGAACCTATTTAGGATTGCTATAGTCATTTCTTAATCTGGTTAAATATTTGTCTAGATAAGTTATGTTATGGTAAATAAATCTTTAACGAATGGTAATAATAGTGTTAAATTTCTCTTTTTTTTATTGCTCAAAGGATCAAGATTTAACTGTCTTCTTGTTTAAGCAGAATCTATTTTTTTGATAAAAATAATACCCATATAAGAATTTAATTATAAACAATAGCCATCCTTTTTTTGAGGGAAATATTGATTTTAATAATATCAATATTTATGATTAACAGCTAATTATAAATATTAAAGAGGTTGTATGCAAATTCCCTACAAGGTTTGGGTAATTACCATGTGGTTTATTGACCTGAAAACTGGTGTAAAATAACGGCAAAGATTAATGCTCCGCAACATATTTGCGTAAGCATTCCGCAGGAAAAAAGTCTACTAGATATTGTGGCTAGTAAGTCCTGATGATCTAACATATTTCCGACTAATATAGGATTTCCAAAAGTTATGAGGTACAGTTATATTTTTGTCTTTTTGTTCCCTGTTCCCTCAAACCTAAAATTTTGTACCTCACGCTTTTTGGGAATTGCTATAATATACAACTTTAAATTGTAAAATACTTGTATTGACAAAGGGATATTGTCTGTTAAATATGTACTTCATAACTTCATAAACTTACTGTATTATTTGACTAAAAATATCGGAATCATAGTCAAAAAATCTATGGTTTAAAAACGAAATGGAGGTTCTATTAACTTAGATTTTGTCCTAGTAAACATAAACTGTAAACTGGAGGAAACCAACAATTATCCCTTAAATACTACAGATATTATGGTTATCCTATTTGGTTCACTCCACGGAAATTTACAGCGGATTTATTCTCAGTGAGGTAACATTGTGACAGACAAAATGCCTGTGCTACAAAATTTTTATAATTATAGATGTAAGACTATAAATGCTATAGCAATCCTCTAATATATTCGTGGCAAAAATATTACTGCTTTTTAGGTAAAAGTTCATCTGGCAACAGACAAAAGGTGGAAGTTTCAACTTTTTTATTTACTTTTTAATTACCAAAATAATTGGGTTGAGAGCAAGGCATTTTAAGGCGAAATGTTTTTGGAGAGTTGCTCAAAATCCCCGTTACAAAAACAACTTCTGACTTCTGAATTCGTTAACCGCAACCTATGGGCGGATTGCTATAGATATAAATACTATGAATACTATATCCAAGGAAAATGCAGATGAGAAGTTTAATTAACAATAAATTAATCAAAATACTCTTAATTTTGACATGGTTTTTGTTGTCTTTATTTATTTCAATTTCCCACAGCTATGCACAGAATAATAACTCAGAGCATCTTGGTAATGTTGTGGTTTTAAATGATAAGATTCAACAATATCCTTTAGGATTACATTTAGAAATATTTGAAGATCAAACTAGGGAATTAACTATTGAAGATGTAGTGGATAAACCATTTACTCCTAGTAAACAAAAAATTCCCAACTTAGGCACAAAAAGATCAGCAATATGGGTACGTTTCCGAGTAATCAATGAAGCTAAGTTACTAGAAAAATGGCAATTAATTTTAGCTGATCCTCGCATGGGTAATATTGATTTTTATATTCCTCAAGAGAATGGACAAGATTTTATAACCAAAAAAACTGGGAGATATTTACCTTTTGACACAAGGGAAGTTAAACATCGTTATTTTATTTTTCATTTACCTTTAAAATATCAGCAAAAAAAGACTATTTATTTACGATT
>JBFRWR010000768.1:0-6482 GCA_051439685.1 Trichodesmium sp. | reverse complement strand
ACCATCAAAATCAATTACAGAACCTGCCCCTACAAGACACAATTATTCATCGCAAAAATAAACCCACCCCCAATTACCATCAATTACACAATTATTTATGGCAAAAATTAACCCGTAGGGGTGGGTTTATCCATTGAATCAAATACCAAACAATAAATTAAAATAAACCCACCCCCAATCAACATCAATTACAAAATTATTCATCCCCAAAATTAACCCGTAGGGGTGGGTTAATCCATTGAATCAAATACCAAACAATAAATTAAAATAAACGCACCCACCAATTAACATCAAAATCAATGGATTGGGGGCAGGTTTAGTTAATCCAATTATTACCATCAAAATCAATTACAGAACCTGCCCCTACGATGTCTGTAAAAACACCGAAATTTTCTCCACAGCCCTTGACAAAACGTCCGACTTATGAACTAAAGCAAACCTCACATATCCCTCTCCCGCCTGACCAAAACCAGCCCCAGGAGCAACTGCAACTCCCGTACTTTCCACTAGGCCCACACAGAAGCCCACAGAATCATTTGCCCATAATTCTGGCAACTTTGCCCAAACATACATAGTGGCCGATGGAGTTGGGACAGGCCAACCAATTTTATCTAATGCTCCAACAAAAATGTCCCGCCGTTGCCGAAAAATGTCCACAGTTTCTCTGACCACTTCTTGCGGACCAGTTAAAGCAGCGATCGCTCCATTGAAAATGCCCCGATACTGATTAAAGTCGATACAGGCTTTAACTTGTCGCAAAGCTTGAATTAATTGAGGATTACCAATGGCATAACCAACTCGGAAACCTCCCATACTATAGGACTTAGACATGGTAAAAAATTCTATAGAGACAGTTTTTTCTGGGTCCGCTTGAAAAATAGAAGGAGCGAGAGGCTGTTTCCCAGGAGCTTCAGAAAATGAATCGAAAACGAAATCCAGATAAGGAGCATCGTGAACCAAGACCAAATTATGTTTTTGGCAAAAAGCCACAGCCTGTTCCAGAAAAGACAAAGGAGCGATCGCCGTTGTCGGATTATGAGGATAACTCAAAACCATCATTTTTGCCTGAGCCAAGACAGTTTGAGGAATATCTGCCAAAACAGGCAAAAACTTATTTTCTGCCAATAAAGGCATAGGGTAAACCTGACCCCCCGCCAAATAAACCCCACCACTATGAGAAGGATAACCAGGGTCTTGCAACAAAGCAAAATCCCCAGGATTCATCACAGCCAAAGGTAAATGAGCCGTACCCTCCTGAGAACCAATTAAAGCTAAAACTTCAGTTTCCGAGTCTACAGAAATGCCAAATTTATTATTATACCACTGAGCTGCTGCATCCCTAAAAGCTTCAGTGCTAGAAAATAACGAATAACCATGAGTATCAGAATCTTGTAGAGATTGAGCGATCGCTTCTAAAGCATGGGGAGGCGCAGGTAAGTCAGAAGAACCCAGAGACAAATCTATTAAATCTTGCCCCGCTGCTTTTGCCCTTACTTTAGCCCCATCCATATCAGCAAAGACATTAAAACTTAGAGGTTCTAAACGTTTTGATAACTGCATATAAATAATTGATAATTGATAATGGATAATTGATAATGAAAACTATAAACTATCTCCAATTAGCGAATAATTAATAATTAAATCATTCAGGTTTAAAGCCTCCCCTTGAAAGCTCTGCTTTATAAACATCTTTACTTAACATAAAACTTGAAAAAATGGAAAAGTTATGTGTAGGTGTAGGAGAACCTTTTTCTGGAGAAAAGTCTATTGAGAAGTACATTTTTTTGATAACTACAGACAAGATTCTTACTCCCCAGACTCCCTACAAGGTTTTCATAAGTTCCTTATAAGGGATAGCCTTGAAAGGAAAAAAATTTATTTTTTTCCTTTTTCCTTTTAGTCAATCCTTTCCCTTTTAGGGAGAGGTAATTATCAATTATCCATTATCCATTATCCATTAATAAATCCCTTCCCGGCGGAAGATTATAATCATTAGATTATTGCCGGATATAGTTTATAGCCAAATTTAGCTAGGTAATCTTTTAGGGGGAAGGGAGTATCAATTATTAATTATTAATTGTTAATTATTAATTATCTAAATAAGGTTCTAACTTCTCAATTAACTGTTGTTTTGTAATAGCTCCTTCCAATGAAAGTAATAATTCCTGATTCCTAAAAAGTCTAAGTGCCGGTACTCCTTCCACCTGATATTGCTTAACAGTTATGGGGTTAGGATCAACTTCCATTTTTACCACTTTCAGAGAATCTACATAATCATTGGCCACCTTTTCCACGGAAGGGGACATCAATTTACAAGGGCCACACCAAGCAGCCCAAAAATAAACCAGTACAAATTTTTCTGACTGTAGAACTTCAGCTTCAAACTGAGAATCATTAATTACAATTACGTTACTACTCACACCTTAGTCCCCAATATTAATGTTATTTTCTTTAGTTTTGATTTTCTCAATCAGGATTGAGCAAATTGCTACAGAATCTTCAATCCACAAGCACTGCCAACCTCACAGAACTAATATTATCAAAGTCCTCAGCTAGCAGACAACGAAGTATAGAGAAAGAAATCTATAGATGTAATGGCCAGTGAAATAAAACTTAACATCAACTTACCCCTCACAACCTCTTAACATGATCCCCACCTCTGATAGACTTTAACACTGGGAGTGCTAAATATAAAAAGGATAAAAATTTAGTGGATAACGTAATTGGTTTAGAAATTATCGAAGTAGTAGAACAAGCAGCGATCGCCTCAGCTCGTTGGATGGGAAAAGGTGAGAAAAATACTGCAGACGAAGTAGCTGTAGAAGCGATGCGGAAACGCATGAACCAAATTCACATGAGAGGTCGCATTGTAATTGGAGAAGGAGAGCGAGACGAAGCTCCCATGCTTTACATCGGTGAAGAAGTAGGAATTTGTACTCAGCCTGATGCTAAAAACTTTTGTGACCCAGAAGAGTTAGTGGAAATTGACATAGCAGTTGACCCATGTGAAGGTACAAACTTAGTAGCTTATGGTCAAAATGGTTCTATGGCAGTATTAGCTATTTCTGAAAAAGGTGGTCTATTAGCAGCACCAGATGTCTATATGAAAAAATTAGCAGCACCAGCAGTAGCCAAAAATCATGTAGATATTAACAAATCTGCCACTGAAAATCTGAAGATTCTTTCAGACTGTATGGAACGTACTGTAGAGGAATTGGTAGTGGTGGTGATGGATCGTCCCCGTCACAAAGACCTAATCAATGAAATTCGTCAAGCTGGTGCCAGAGTTCGTCTAATTAGTGATGGTGACGTTTCTGCAGCAATTTCCTGTGCATTTGCAGGTACAAATATCCATGCTTTGATGGGTATTGGTGCAGCTCCAGAGGGAGTAATTTCTGCAGCAGCTATGCGTGCTTTAGGGGGCCATTTCCAAGGACAACTAATTTATGACCCAGCTATTGTTAAAACTGGTTTAATTGGAGAAAGCAAAGAAGATAACATGGCTCGACTTAAAGAAATGGGTATTGAAGAACCAGACAAAGTTTACAATGCTGAAGATTTAGCTTCTGGGGAAACAGTATTATTTGCAGCCTGTGGTATTACCCCTGGTACTCTAATGCAGGGAGTACGCTTTTTCCCTCATGGCGCTCGTACCCAAAGTTTAGTTATTTCTTCTCAATCAAAAACTGCTCGGTTTGTAGATACTGTGCATATGTTTGGAGAGTCAAAATCAATACAACTAAGATAGAAATTGTATTGAATAAATCAGAGATCAGGAAATATCCAAGGTAAAAAATTGGCGTTGGTAATTGGTGGGATAATTTTCTACTTAGGGGTGATACCTACCAGTTACTCTGGTTAAATATTTAGGGTTTGCGCTCAAAAGTCTTATGGGTGAGGGTAAGAGTCAGTCATCAGGAGTCAACCCACCCCTAGCCCCCTCACAAGGAGTAGGTATTTTACATTCGGGTTGGGATAAGACAAGGACGACAAGGAATACAAGGTTAAAAGGGAGAAAAACCGGACAAAATTAGGTTCGGTTATCAAAAATCTCAGATGCTGAAAACCCCAGTTTTTCCTAACAAATCTTCCTTGTCTACTTTCCTTCTTTCCTTCCTTGTCTTATCTTGACCGAAATATTAAAAACCTACCCTTTTGATCCTCTAGCCTCTCCCAGGAGGGGAAGTCAGGAGGAGTGAGGAATGAGTGAGGAGGCAGGAAGAAGAATTATCCCTTGATTTTTCTGCAAGAGCGTCAACCAAAATCCCGACTTTTTCAGCTTTAAGGAGCGAAAACATTAGAGTTGTCGCTAACTAAACTAAATAGAGGCAAAAAAACGCTCAAACTTAGACATGACAATAATTACCAGTCTTTTTGTTGCCCATGGCTATAATCCTTACATAACAAGGTTTTTGGGGATTTTTCAAGTTATAAAGCGACAAGTCTATTGTACTTTTTAAATACCTAAAAAGGCACTTACCTTTATCTGGCAATCCTTTGATATTTAATCACCAAACCCTATTTATACCGAATTAATATGAAGTTGCATAGCATAAGATTTTAATCAGAGCTGACTATATATATATAAAGTATAGTAAATTCAATTAATCTATAATTCTATGCAGCTTTACATAAAATTGGTATTAGAGGTATTAAAAACAGATTAATTTTGCAGTTTCATCTCTTCTATGATTTACCAAAAAATGAGGTCAAAAGCCTCCCCTTTTAAGGGGATGAAAAAAAATATTTAACTCATTATTTCAAGCCTCCGACTTTAGTCCAAGGTTCACTGATAACGTAGTTCCTCTGAAGGAGGCTAGCGTAGTTCCTCCGCAGGAGGCTAACTGTTAACTGTTAGCGAAGCTCCTCCGATAGGAGGCTAACTGATAACTGAAATGACCAACACCAAAAAATTACCTTCTATTAGTTCAAAATTAATTTCTAATATTAAGTCAGACAATTTAGGAATTAATAATTAATTTTATGAGGTAGGTTTTCAAGTAAATATTGAGATTGGCAAACAGTTTAACCATTCATCAAACCTACCTCATTTTTTTTGAAGAATTATGCTCAAAGCTAAAACCATATAAATTTCTTCTACTTCATCTTTAAAATTTAATCAAAACAACAAAAAATTAACAAATAAAAATTAAATGAATATCGCAGTTATAGGACTTAGCCACAAAACAGCTCCTGTTGAAGTTCGAGAAAAACTGAGTATTCCCGAACCACAAATAGAAAATGCTATTACTCAATTGTGCGGTGGAACTTATACTCAAGAGGTAGGAATTCTTAGTACCTGTAATCGTTTAGAAATTTATGTAGTTACTAATGAAATGCAGCCTGGTATTAGGGAAGTAACTCAGTTTCTTTCTGACTCTAGTAAAATACCTTTAAATCAGCTTCGCCCTCATTTATTTATGCTACTCCATGAAGATTCTATTATGCACTTAATGCGAGTTGCTGCTGGATTGGATAGTTTAGTATTAGGCGAAGGGCAAATTTTAGCTCAGGTTAAACAAACTCATAAACTCGGACAACAATATAAGGGTATTGGGCGGATTCTTAATCGTTTATTTAAGCAAGCGGTAACTGCTGGAAAAAGGGTGCGGACAGAAACAAGTATTGGTACTGGTGCTGTTTCTATTAGTTCGGCTGCCGTAGAATTAGCTCAGATGAAATTAGAGGATTTATCTAATTACCGAGTGGCTATTGTTGGTGCTGGGAAAATGTCGAAATTATTGGTGCAACATTTATTGGCTAAAGGTGCAAATAATATATCAATTATTAATCGTTCTGTCGGACGCGCTCAGGATTTAGCAAATAGTTTTAAAGAGGCAGATATAAAAGTTTATTCGATGTCAGAAATGAGTCAGGTTATTAGTAATTCTGATTTGGTATTTACTAGCACTGGTGCAACTGAACCGATTTTGGATAAGGCTAAATTAGAAGGAATTTTAGCTCCTAATCAACCAGTAATGTTAGTGGATATTTCTGTACCTCGTAATATTGCTACGGATGTGAGTGAATTGCCAAATGTTCGTTGTTTTAATGTGGATGATTTAAAGGCGGTGGTTGCTCAAAATCAAGAAAGTCGTCGGCAAATGGCTATGGAAGCTGAGGTTTTATTGGAGGAAGAGGTGGAAGCTTTTGATGTGTGGTGGAAAAGTTTAGAAACGGTTCCGACTATTAATTCTTTACGACAAAAAATAGAGACTATTCGGGAACAGGAATTGGAAAAAGCTTTGTCTCGGTTGGGGTCGGAGTTTGCTGAAAAACATCAAGAGGTAATTGAGGCTTTGACTAGGGGTATTGTGAATAAAATTTTGCACGACCCAATGGTACAGTTACGAGCGCAACAGGATATTGAGGCGAGGCGTCATGCGATGGAGACTTTACAACTTTTGTTTAATTTAGAGTCAGAAATTAGTTCTGGGAAGGTAATTTAGTTGGTGCGTTGGCTAGTTTAGTGGGGTATCAAT
>JBFRWR010000767.1:0-3161 GCA_051439685.1 Trichodesmium sp. | reverse complement strand
AAAATATCTCTTGCTCGAAAAAATGGAATTATAGAAGAGCCTTATAAACCTGTGATTATTTATGGTGTTACCATTTACGATCAACAAGGTATCAAAAAAGGAATTATAGTTGCTAATATTCTGATTGAAAATATTTTAAAACTTGCAGTCAACAAAAAATTAGAAGATCAATTAAAACAACAGTTTTTTGTTGTTAATGAAGAAGGATATTATATTCTGCATCCAGATGAAGATAAAACATGGGGTTTTGAACTAGGTAATAACATAACCCTGCAACAAGATTATTCTCCAGAAGTGACCGATAAAATTCTTTCTGGAAATCAGGGTTTAATTAAAAAAGTAAGCCAAAATCGCCAAAATTATCTGTTTAGTTATTATACAATTTTTCCTAGCCAAGATACCAATTCATTTCCTTTTACTTTGGTATATAAAACACCATACAAAACAATATTTTCATCAGTTAAAACATTAGTAATATTTGTAATTATCATTACAATTGTTTCAATAATTATAGTTGTCACCATTGGGATTTTAATTTTAAGCAAAATAGTTGTTTCAGCATTGGATACAACAACTTTTGTGACATCTTTTTCCAATCAAGTTCTCTCTACAATTGATGAACAAGAGAGAGTTGTAAATCAACAATCTTTATCACTACAAGAAACAACTACCACAATGGAAGAATTAAATGTTTCATCTCAACAATCAGCAAATCAAGCAAATTCAGCACTAACAGGTGCAAAATCAGCATTATCTTTAGTGGAAGAAGGCACTAATAGTATTCAAAAAACATCTATAGCTATGGCAACTTTAAAAAATAAAGTAGAAGATATTTCCCAACAAATTATGCACTTAAGCCAACAAAATCATCAAATTGGTAATGTTTCTGATGTTGTTAGTTCTCTTGCTAATCAAACTAATATTTTAGCTCTAAATGCTACGATAGAAGCTGTTCGTTCTGGGGCTGATGGTAATGGTTTTTCTGTAATTGCTGGAGAAATTCGCAACCTAGCAGACGAAAGTAAAAAATCAGCAGACCATATAGGTACTTTAGTCAGCGATATTCAAATAGCAATTAACTCTACTGTATTAGTCACAGAAGAAGGAACAAAATATGCAGAACAAATAACTCAAATTAGTGAAAGTATGGCACAAATTTTTGTGGATGTTGCACAATCAATGGAGGAAATAGTTAATAATAGTCAACAAATTGCTTTAAACTCTAAACAACAGGCGACAGCTACTCAACAAGTGACAAATAATATAGATACTTTGAATCAGGGTGCGCAACAGATTACTCAAGGAGTTGAGCAAACAAAAATTGGCATCAGGAAACTTAATGAAGCTGTCTCAAAATTAAAAGCAATTATTTAATTAATTATATAGCTAAGAAAGAGTTGACTCTTGACAATTACTGATGATGAATCTAAAACTAGGAAATATTTTTCTAACTGTTCCCTATTCCCTGTTCCCTGTTCCCTGTTATAGATACAGCAATCCTAAATTTAGTTGTTGAAATAGTAATTTTGATTAGCTTTAACTATTAAAACTTAAACTTTGCCAATTAAACAGGATTGCCATACCAAACATTCAAAATTTATTTTATACCAAAGGCTGCCTCATCGGAGTACGACCGTAAGGATGTCCTTTATAACTAATAACAATTTGATTAGCTAACCATAAATCTAAACAGCGACGCATTAATAGGTAGCGATCGCGCCACAACTCATGGCACTTTTCTGTAGATGGACAGTCAATGACCATTACTACCCTGGAGCCAACTAACTCGCGCTTTAACTCACAACTGTCTAAGCCTATAGGACTCTGAGACTGAAACCGTTCAATTGCTATAGATTCTATATTACCCATTGCTATACTTAAATTAATTCTAAAATAAATATAAAAAATTTTTGGCATTATGTAAAGAGGAAAGTTCCCAAATTTCTACTTTTATCAAAATGTTGACAGAAGACCCGCGCTCTCCGGTGGGGGAGCGTCGGGATGAATGTCAATCAATGTTGCGGTTTGACAAATAATTTGCTAAAATGTAAATGTTGAAAATTAAGCAGTAGATGGTTGAAAAAGCGTATAAATTTAGGTTTTACCCAACTCTAGAACAGGAAAGTCTGTTGCGGAGGACGTTGGGGTGTGTACGCCTAATCTACAACAAAGCTTTAGCTGCAAGAACTACTGCATGGCATGAGAACAAAGAGCGAGTAGGTTACAAGCAAACTTCAGCCATGCTTACATCTTGGAAAAAGCAGGAAGACTTAGATTTCCTTACTGAAGTCAGCAGTGTCCCATTGCAACAAAGTTTAAGACATCTACAGACTGCTTTCACCAACTTTTTTAGTGGAGTGGCTCAATATCCTAACTTCAAGAAAAAGCGCAACGGTGGCAGTGCTGAGTTTACGAAGGCAGCATTCAGATGGAAAGATGGTCAAGTATATTTAGCTAAATGTGCAGAGCCATTGCCTATCAGATGGAGTAGGCAACTACCACCAGATTGTATACCTAGTACAATTACTGTTAGACTTGAGCCTAGTAGCAGATGGTCTGTATCTCTTAGGGTTAATGATACCAGAGATTTGAGGCTGAAACCGACTCAGAAACAAGTTGGCATTGATCTGGGAATTACTCACCTATTAACTACAAGTGATGGAGAAAAAGTTGCTAACCCAAGAAATCTGCAAAAGTTACACAAAAAATTAAGGTTAGCTCAAAAGTCTCTAGACAGAAAACCTGACAAAAAGTCGAATAACTATCAAAAAGCGCGACTCAAAGTCGCTAGGATACACGCCAAAATTAAAGACTCAAGGCTTGACTATACCCATAAGCTAACAAGCCAACTGATTAGAGAAAACCAAACGATAGTAGTTGAGGATTTAGCAGTTAAAAACATGGTCAAGAACCACAAATTAGCTAAGGCCATCAGTGATGCTAACTGGGGAGAATTAGTTAGACAATTAGAATACAAAGCTGACTGGTATGGACGGGAATTAATTAAGATTGACCGATATTTCCCTAGTTCTAAGCGTTGCTCTAATTGTGGTCATATAGTAGAAAAATTACCTCTAAATATTAGAGAGTGGGAATGTCCCGAATGTGGTAGTCACCATGATAGGGACGTAAACGCAAGTATAAATATTTTGGCTGCGGGA